>JBFFMB010000385.1:0-2605 GCA_041554455.1 Bacteroidales bacterium | reverse complement strand
GCTTTTTGTATTTATTTTCTTTTTCTTGAACTTGACTCAATAAACCTTGACGTTGTTGTTTTTTCTTTTCAATAGCAAGTTGTTCTTTTTTTTTCTGATCTAACATTTTTTGTTTAAACTCTTGTTAGAAAGTTTATTATAGACTATGAGATAATAAGGTCATACCATAATTATGATCCCAAGTTGTTTTAAAAATGCTTTCTGACTTTTTAGATAATTGCAATAGGACTTAATTTCATCTTGAGTATCTTCGAAATCCTTTTTCAGTTCAGGGAATACTTCATCAACTCTTAAATAATATTTTTCGTTTTTATTTTCGGATTCGCAATAACTGATGCCCCATTTCTTTTGCTGGCGAAATGTGTCTGTAATGCTGTTGATGTAAGTATTGAGGGGGTAAGGATTTGATCCTAAAGAAAACGTATAAAAAGGGAGTTTTTTATGAATGTCGTATTTGGGTAGTAAGGCGTTGATTCCAGTTTGTCTGAAGCGTCGAATGACTTCGTAGGGTTGTTCACTTTCTTTAATCAGTATTACATTCAGCACTTCCATTTTATGAATGGCTGGACGATTAAACAGATCAGGATGTTCATCGAAGAATGCAAGGGCTTCTTCCGTGGATAAATTGCTAGATGCTTTAGCGTAAAGATTATCAAATAAATCCTTCATCATTAAATAGGCAGGGATTTGATCTTTTCTGATTTTCATAAACCAAAGATTCTTTTGTAATAGGGCTTCATTAATCTCTTCAGCATTTTTTTTGGCATCTTGATAACTCTTATAGGAGCCAGCATTACCAGCATTAATCATAAAAACGATGCCTTTTATAATGGCTTGACGAGCGATGTGATTACGCGTATTTTCATCCAGATACACCCCATCCAATTCATAAACATTGAATTCAGCTTTTAAAAAATTGACAAAATCTTTAAGGTAGTATGTACGCCGAGTATTTTCAAGTTTTGCTACTATATTTGGTAAATAAGCAAAAGATCCATAGGCTTCAATTCGAGCTTTATTCTTTTCATAATATGCTTGAATAAGGCTAAAGTAGGTCGAATATAATTGCCTGAATAGATTGATGCTATTGTTGTATTTTTCGATGGTCGTTCGAATATCGTCCGTTTCTTTTGGAAAATTATCTATTCTTAATGCTGAATCAATGGCCTGATTTAATTGAATAAAGTTGTCATTTTCAGGCTTATCATTCATGCAACACATCCAATATCGGTATAGTTGGGCAAGGTCTTTATATTTTTGTGTTTCTTTTTGGAGTTCTAAATTTAGTATGACTTTTTCGGTCAATTGGAAACTTTTGTAATTTTTTTTTAACCAATATGATTTTTTGCTGAAAGCATATTCAGTCAGTCGGTTGTAATTCGTAAAGTTTTTGTATTCTTTGGGATTAATCTGCTGTGAATAGCTTATTGAGGCTAAAAAAATAGCAGTTAGAAATAGAAGTATTGATTTATTCTTTAGTTGCAATACAAAAGTTCTTTAGTCGCAAAACAAATGTAAGCATAAGAATTAAAAATCTCAAATCAGAAACAAGCTTTGATTAATGACAGGATTTATTAAATTTTTGCAATTTATAATAATTGTAGGGTAGAGGAAGTAAAAATCCTGCGATCATGGCTGGTATTAATGCTAACCAATACATATAGGTGTTAAAGCTGGCTTTGCCGCCTGTGATCATAAAATCAGTTGTATTCATGGCTATTTCCATCCCAATCATTGAAATGAATGACATGGATAGAGCTGTTTTAAAAGCCAATGCCCAATCAAATTGTTCCCTAACTCTTAATATGCTTGATTCTAAGGCAACTGAAGTTGATAATCCAGCGATGATAGCCAAAATCATTTGCCAAAGCATGCTGGTATCGGGATAATAGGCTTGTAAGAAAATAATCATTCCAAAATCGCCTAAAGAACACCCAATTAAGCAGTTTAGTGTATTGAATGAAGCTCGCTTCCAGTTTGTTAAATTTTTCCAAAACAATGATTTTGGAATTTTATATTCCTCAAACTCAAAAGCAGGTCCTATATATTCTTTAGCTGAATATCCAGCTTTAGTAAAAGCCGATAAAATTCCAATTCTGTCTAAATCATTGCCTGAAATAATAGCAAGTTTTTCAGGATGATTCATATTAAAACTAATTTCGGCTATGTTGTTTATGCTTTTTAAAGCTAGTTTCATCGTATTGATACAGCTTTCACAATGCATATTTGTCTTTAGAGTGATTGTTTCCATCTATCTTTCAGTTATCTTACAAAGATCAAGTTAGATGACTTCCAATTTGTTATACAATTCTTGAAAAGAGTTATAGCTTTTTTTGATGACCAATTTCATCAAGAGGATTACGTTTGATATTTCTTAGTTTTTTGAAATAAGAAGGAGAGAGTCCTGTGATTTTTTTAAATTGACTTGATAAATGTTGGGTGCTACTGTACCCCATTTGAAAAGCAATTTCGTTGAGGTTTAGCTCGTCATAAATTAATAACTCCTTAACTTTTTCGATTTTTTGTAGAATGATGTATTTTTCAATAGTGATGCCCTCAATGGAGGAAAATAAATTGCTTAAGTATGAATAATCTTTTCCAATTT
>JBFFMB010000384.1:0-2614 GCA_041554455.1 Bacteroidales bacterium | reverse complement strand
CCTGTGATTATCCGTGCAGCTTACACCTTAGGCGGACAAGGGAGTGGTTTCTGTAATAATGAAGAGGAACTGACTGCAATGGCTGAAAAAGCTTTTGCTTACTCAAATCAAATTTTGGTTGAAGAATCGCTCAAAGGATGGAAAGAGGTTGAATACGAAGTAGTCCGTGATGCCTTTGATAATTGCATCACCGTTTGTAATATGGAGAATTTCGATCCGCTTGGAATCCATACGGGAGAAAGTATCGTCGTTGCTCCATCCCAAACGCTAACCAATGCCGAATATCATAAACTCAGACAGCTTTCCATAAAAATTATTCGACATATTGGAATAATAGGGGAATGCAATGTTCAGTATGCGTTGGATCCTAATTCAGAAGATTATAGAGTAATTGAAGTTAACGCCCGTTTATCGCGTTCAAGCGCTTTAGCATCAAAAGCCACAGGATATCCATTGGCTTTTGTAGCCGCTAAATTAGCTCTAGGGTTTGCCCTTCCCGATATCAAAAATGCAGTAACGAAAACCACTTCGGCCTTTTTTGAGCCATCCTTAGATTATATCGTGTGTAAAATTCCGCGTTGGGATTTAGGTAAATTTCTGGGTGTTTCTAAAGAAATTGGCAGCAGCATGAAAAGTGTTGGAGAAGTGATGGCTATCGGAAGAAGCTTTGAAGAGGCCATCCAAAAAGGACTCCGAATGATTGGCCAAGGAATGCACGGATTTGTTGGGAATAAAGATCTGGAAATTGACAGCATTGAAAAAGAACTTTCAGAACCAACCGATATGCGAATATTCGCCATAGCCATGGCCTTAAGAAAAGGCATGAGTGTTGAGGAAATTTTTGAACAAACAAAGATTGATCGCTGGTTTTTAGAAAAGTTAAATAATATATACTCCATTAATAATCAGCTAAAAGAATTTCATTCATTAGAACAACTCCCAAATCACCTATTACTTCATTCCAAAAAAGCAGGATTTTCCGATTTCCAAATTGCACGATCTCTTTATAAAGATTCTTTTAATGGTACGGACAAAGAGATTTTGGAAGTAAGAAATCACAGAATTAAACAAAACATAAAACCTGTTGTGAAGCAAATAGATACCTTGGCAGCTGAATATCCTGCCCAAACAAATTATCTATACCTAACTTATAATGGCACTGAAAATGATATTGACTATGAGAATGATCACCAATCGGTGATTGTTTTAGGATCGGGAGCTTATCGAATTGGCAGCTCTGTTGAATTTGATTGGTGTAGCGTAAATGCGCTCGAAACTGTTAAAGCGGAAGGTTATCGATCGATCATGATCAATTATAATCCTGAAACGGTGAGTACGGATTACGATATTTGCGACCGTTTGTATTTTGACGAACTCTCCTACGAACGCACACTCGACATCATCGAATTGGAAACACCAAAAGGTGTCATCGTCTCTGTTGGTGGACAAATTCCGAATAATCTGGCAATTCGCTTGCACAATCAATCAGTACCAATTTTAGGAACATCCCCTGAATCAATCGACCGAGCCGAAAACAGATATAAATTTTCACAAATGCTCGATAACCTCAAAGTCGATCAACCGGAATGGATGGAATTAACGAGTATTGAGGAAATTTTTGATTTCACTGAAAAAGTTGGATTTCCTGTCATGGTGCGTCCATCCTATGTCTTATCTGGAGCTGCCATGAATGTGGTTTCTAATAAAGAAGAATTAGAGCACTTTCTAAAATTAGCAGCAAAAGTGTCAAAGAAATACCCTGTTGTGGTTTCGAAATTTATGGAAAACACCAAGGAAATTGAAATGGATGCTGTGGCTGATAAAGGAAAAGTAATGGCCTATGCCATTTCTGAACATATCGAGTTTGCTGGTGTTCACTCAGGAGATGCAACCATGATGTTTCCACCACAGAAAGTATATGTGGAAACCATCCGAAGAATTAAAAAGATCACAAACAAAATTGCTGAAGAGTTAAATATTTCAGGTCCATTTAATATTCAATATTTAGCCCGCGATAACGATATCAAGGTCATTGAATGTAATCTGAGAGCATCTAGAAGCTTTCCATTTGTCTCGAAAGTATTAAAAACAAACTTTATCGAACTCGCAACGAAAATTATGCTTGACATTCAAGTTGAAAAACCAGATAAATCCTTATTTGATCTTGATTTCATTGGAGTAAAAGCACCTCAATTTTCATTTTCACGCTTAGCAAAAGCGGATCCTGTTTTAGGTGTTGATATGGCATCAACAGGAGAGGTTGGTTGCATCGGAGAAGACTACTATGAAGCCATCTTAAAATCAATGCTTTCTGTAGGTTATTCCATTCCAAAGAAAAACATATTGCTTTCTACAGGACCTGCTCGCTCAAAAATTGAATTATTGAATAGCGCAAAAATGTTGAAGGAAAATGGTTATAATTTGTTTGCGACTAAAGGAACTGCAGATTTTCTGGAGAATAATCATATTGAATCAACGGTATTGCATTGGCCCGATTCAAAAAAACAACCTAATACATTGGAATATATCAAGGAACATAAAATTGACTTAATCATCAATATTCCAAAAAATCTGAGTCAAGATGAATTGTATAATGATTATAACATACGCCGTG
>JBFFMB010000383.1:0-2617 GCA_041554455.1 Bacteroidales bacterium | reverse complement strand
TCCTTATTATAATTACCTAATATTAGCACCTTCAAAACATTCAAAACGACCTATAGTGTTGACTATATGCACATTAATAATATATGGCGATATTTAAAAACATTCTGTCAAAGGATGACAAAAAGACAGAAAACATTAATAAATATGCTTAGCTGAATTTTGAGTAGCGTTTTTTACGGAGAAAATGATAGCAAAAACCAAAAATAATTATTACAATTAGGGGCAGAATGGAATTCAGTATTTTCCAAAAATCACCCTCTGCATTCACTTTTGCTTTATCCAATAAACGAAGCTTGACTTCACGCGAACGCAAACTAATGAGGTCCGATCCATCCGTTAAATAGCTGATGCAATTCAATATGAATTCTTTATTTCCAAAGGTCTGATCAGTATATTGATCGTAACCAAGAGGTAAGGGTTCATGTCTAGAATTATGCAATTGATTTTTTATAATATCTCCGTCAGAGATCACTATCATTTTTGAAAAAAGACTACTGTTTTTAGCTTTGAAATCACCTAAATCAATGGGTGGCACTCTATTTTTAAACACCGATAAAAATTGCCCCTCAAGCAATACGCCTAGGTTCTGTGCACCCGCCTGAAATAAATGAGGATCGGCCTTTTCTTGGACCATCCTAAAACTAATCGTATTGGGTGTCGTAAAAAGAGCTGAATATTTCGAGCTTTTTAATAAAATAGTTTTTTTAATAGTATTGATAGACAGGGTGTCCAGACTACTTACGAAGTCCGTTTTTAAGGCATTCAAATTCCGAACAATCGGATGATTTTCGGTGGGATGTATGATCGGATAAAACGGCCAAGGGAAAAAATTTATTTGTGCCTGACCTGCCATTTGTCCTGTACGTAGTGGGATAGGCAATGAATTTATGTCTTTTACTAAATCCTGATTAATCTTAACACCATAGGTAAATAGCATGTCTTCAAGATTTAAGGAATAAGGGAAAACCATGGCGTTTTCTGACACTTGTAAACTATCCAAAGACGCTTGAACAGCATCAATTAACCATAGAATGCTCCCACCATGCATTACATATTGATCAATTACAAACTTATCCTTTTCGTCAAATTCAGCAATAGGCTTTGCAATAATTACGGCATCATATAGTGGTTGGAAATCATCTTTAGTGCCTGCAAGCAAGGCTTTTATATCTCCATCTATGCTTTGTTGAAATAAGTTATAATCTTTATCTAAGGCTAAAGCAATATCTACAATATAGGGATAGTCTAATTCGCCATGCCCTGAGATTAAAGCAATGGAAGGCAAGTCATCTTGACTTAGCTTTTTAATTGCATTTACTAACTGATACTCTAATGATTGGATGGAATTATTTAAAACAGTCTCTGGAGGAACTCCCAACTGATTGCTTAATAAACTTAATGCGATCTCTTTTTCCCCATTCCCCAAAATAGCTCCAGGAACAATTAATTTCTGTTCAGTTCCATCAAATGTTTTGACTTGTAAATCCGTAGCTTGCAGACCCTTATCACTCAAATATTTTAAAATTCGTTGTTGTTCTTGCGTATTTCTATCCTTCAAAGGATTGACCATATTGTAATGAACCTTATCAGAATATGCCATAAACTCATCCAACATTTCACTGGTTTGCTTTTGCAAGCGTTTAAACCCAGAGGGTAAATCACCATCCAAATAAACCTCTACAAAAATATCCTGCTTTAAATTCTTCAGAATGGATTTTGTGACCGTTGAAAGTGTATACCTTTTTTCAGAAGTTAAATCGTATCGTGTAAAGAAAAAGGACGAAAGAAAATTCAATAGCAGCAACACTATCAATCCCATAAGTAGGTTAATAAGACTGCGTTTTTTGGCATTAATATGTTTAATATTTACCATTTTCTGCTCTCCATCTTTAATTTAGTAAGTAGCAGAAAGAAAACTTTCAGACTGATAAAATAAATAACATCCCTCGAATCGATAACACCTCGACTAATAGAAGCATAATGTGATTTGATACCCAAGGCTTTTAGAAATCCTTCTCCCCGAAATCCCAAGGAGGCAATCATATCAAACCCCATAAATATAAAAGCGCAAATAAAAACGGCTAAAATAAAGGCCACAATTTGATTGTTTGTAAGCGAGGATGTGAATACACCCACAGCAATAAAGGATGCACCTAAAAATAGTAGCCCTAAAAAAGAACCCCAAAAAGCACCCACATCAATATTCCCTTCTGGAAAACCCAATTGATAAACTGAATAATAATAAATCAAACATGGAATGAGAGAGAAAACAACCAACGAAAAAGCTGCTAAAAATTTAGCCCCAATAATCTGGCTATCTCTCAAAGGTTTGGTCAACAAAACCTCTATAGTACCACTTTTGTTCTCTTCCGAAAACAAACGCATGGTAATTGCAGGTATCAAAAACAAAAATACAAAAGGAGCTATTGCAAATAGCCCATTCAAATTTGCATAACCAAACTCCAATACATTATATTCACCAGGGAAAACCCAGAGGAACAAGCTATTCGTCAATAAAAATACAATGACGACAACGTAAACCGTTAGCGAATTAAAATAACTGAAGATTTCTTTTTTAAGTAAGGCGATCATGGGTCTATATTGCTTGTGCTAAATT
>JBFFMB010000382.1:0-2621 GCA_041554455.1 Bacteroidales bacterium | reverse complement strand
TTCAGGAATTTAAAAATATCATCCATGAGCCACATGTATTAAAATGTTTCAACGAAATTTCAGGTGAGAAACTTATTCGTCCACCCAAAGATTTTCCAGCTGATTTTCCGGATATTGAGCTTTTAAAATATAAATCATATGGATTATTGGAGTCAATCACAGAAGAGCAATGCCTTTCCTCTGATTTTTATAGGTTTTTGATGAATAGATTTGAGCTAATGAAGCCCATGGTGAAATTTATTAATCGAGGATTGTCGATGTAAATGAATAAAAAAGCCTCCTGTTTCAGGAGGCTTTTTTATTAAGCATCAATATTTGCATATTTAGCATTTTGTTCTATGAATTCTCGTCTAGGAGGAACTTCATCACCCATCAACATTGAGAATACACGATCCGCTTCCGCACCATTATCTATGGTTACCTGGCGTAAAGTGCGAACACCTGGATCCATTGTTGTGTCCCATAATTGCTCAGCATTCATCTCTCCCAGACCTTTATAGCGCTGGATATGTATGCCTGTGTCTTTTCCGTTCGTTGACAATTCAGCAACATAGGCTTCTCTTTCTTCTTCGTTCCAACAGTATCTTTGTTCTTTTCCCTTTTTGATCAAGTAAAAAGGAGGCGTCGCTATATAAACATAACCCTTTTCAATGAGGTCATGCATATGACGGAAGAAAAATGTGAGGATTAATGTTGCAATATGACTACCATCCACATCAGCATCCGTCATGATTATGATTTTGTGATAACGTAGTTTTGATAAGTTTAATGCTTTACTATCCTCTTCGGTTCCAATAGTAATCCCTAATGCCGTGAATATGTTTTTGATTTCCTCGCTTTCGAAGATTTTATGAGGCATGGCCTTTTCAACATTCAAAATCTTACCTCTCAATGGAAGAATTGCTTGAAATTTACGGTCACGACCAGCTTTTGCTGTACCACCCGCAGAATCACCCTCCACCAAGTAAATTTCGCAAAGTTCAGGGTTGCGTTCTGAGCAATCAGAAAGTTTGCCAGGTAGACCAGAGCCTGTTAAAACATTTTTACGCTGAACCAATTCGCGTGCTTTTCGAGCAGCATGACGTGCAGTTGCCGCTAAAATAACTTTGTTTACGATGATTCTAGCTTCTTTTGGATGCTCTTCAAGGTAATGAGTCAATGTTTCGCTAATCATTTGATCCACGGCTCCCATGACTTCAGAGTTGCCAAGTTTCGTCTTTGTCTGGCCTTCAAATTGTGGCTCTTGAACTTTTACAGAAATAATCGCTGTCAATCCTTCTCTAAAATCATCTCCACTAATTTCAAATTTTAATTTTGAAAGCATGCCTGATTTTTCGGCATAGGATTTTAAAGTACGGGTTAATCCACGACGGAATCCAGAAAGGTGAGTTCCTCCTTCATGTGTATTGATGTTATTTACATATGAATGAAGATTTTCGGTAAAGGATGTATTGTATTGCATGGACACTTCAACAGGCACTCCATTTTTCTCTCCTTCGATGGCAATAGCTTCGGGCATTAACTTTTCGCGAGTTGCATCGAGGTAAGCAATAAAATCAACCAAGCCATTCTCTGAGTAAAAGGAAACTTCTTTTGGTCCGCCATTTTCATCCCCATTCCCGTTTGTTTCTCTTTCGTCCTTAATATCTAAACGAATGCCTTTATTCAAGAAAGCCAATTCGCGTAAGCGTGAACTTAAAACATCAAGATCGTAAACAGATTCGGTAAAAATTCCATCATCTGGCATAAACCAAACAGTAGTCCCATTTTTTGAAGATTCACCAATAGCTGTTACATTTGCAACAGGTGCTCCGTAATGGTATTCTTGGAAAAATATTTTGCCTTCACGATGAACAGTGACTTTTAAATGTTTTGACAAGGCGTTCACACAACTTACCCCAACACCGTGTAATCCTCCAGATACTTTATAAGATCCTTTGTCGAATTTACCACCAGCATGGAGTACGGTCATAACAACCTCTAAAGCAGATTTGTTTTCTTTTTCATGTAATCCTGTTGGAATACCACGACCATTATCCGATACACTAATCGAATTATCTTTATGAATAGTTACTTTTATTAAATCGCAAAAACCTGCGAGAGCTTCGTCTATTGAATTATCAATAACTTCATACACTAAATGGTGCAATCCACGCTTACTAATATCGCCAATATACATGGCAGGACGTTTCCGCACAGCTTCCAATCCTTCCAACACCTGAATGTTATCCGCACCATAGTTTTTTTCCGCGTCTAAATTTTTTTCTTCGTCAGTCATACTCAAGTAGTTACATTATATAAATCGAACTTACAAATATACCATTAATTTATGGATTTAATAGCAGATTTTAGTAGTAAAATCACTGTTTTTATTAATAAAAAAATGTTGAAAAGTGATGCTTTGAAAAATGGCCATTAATATTTAGGTTTTAAGGAGGCAAAAGATCGTCAATTGTTTGTTTCAGGCGCTAATTAGCCTATGTGTATTTATAATAAATACTAAAAATTGGGCACATTTATTTTTGTTTAATAAAAAAATGGATATAACTTTGCCCTATATGAATTATTAGAATGTAAAAATTCATTTGCTCCCCAATTTGAATTTTTTTATTTGCCTTTTT
>JBFFMB010000381.1:0-2626 GCA_041554455.1 Bacteroidales bacterium | reverse complement strand
TAATTAATCAACTTCTCTATTACAAATTATTTGCCAATTTGTATATTGAGACAAATTGTCATATTTTTTTAATAAAGTCGAAGGGATTTTAGTCAATGCGTGTTATTTTAGCTCCTAATAATTGGAGTCTTTTCTCAATATTTTGATAACCACGATCGATTTGTTCAATATTATCGATAGTGCTTTTGCCTTCGGCAGATAATGCTGCTATCAACAAAGCAACACCAGCCCTAATATCGGGTGAGCTCATTGAAATACCACGAAGTGGGTATTTGTTATTTAAACCAATAACAGTAGCTCGGTGTGGGTCACACAGAATAATTTGCGCTCCCATATCGATCAGTTTGTCGACAAAAAACAGTCGGCTTTCAAACATCTTTTGATGAATCAATACACTTCCTTTTGCTTGTGTTGCAACCACTAACATAATGCTGATAAGATCAGGTGTGAAGCCAGGCCATGGGGCGTCTGCAATAGTCATAATCGCACCATCAATAAAGGTTTCTACTTCGTATTCTTTTTGCTCAGGAATAAAAAGATCCTTACCCTTTACTTCAATTTTAACCCCCATTCTTTTAAACACTTCAGGAATTAATCCCAAAGCATCGTAATCAACATCTTTAATCGTGAGTGCTGATCGGGTCATCGCTGCCATCCCAATAAAACTGCCTACTTCAATCATGTCTGCCATCATGCGATGTTCGCAACCACCAAGATTTTCGACCCCATCAATGCTTAAAAGGTTGGAGCCAACACCTTGAATTTTTGCTCCCATTCTAATCAGCATTTTACTCAATTGTAGTAAATAGGGTTCGCAAGCTGCATTGAATATTGTTGTGCGTCCTTTAGCCAAAACTGCGGCCATCAGAATATTTGCCGTCCCAGTAACCGAAGCTTCGTCGAGTAACATATCTGCACCCTGAAGCTTATCTGCTTCTATGGAGTAATATTTTTCTGAATTATTATATGTGAATTTTGCGCCTAGTTTTTGTAAGCCGACAAAATGGGTATCTAATCTGCGTCTTCCAATTTTATCGCCACCAGGTTGAGGGATAAAGCCTTTTCCAAATCGTGCCAACAATGGTCCAACGATCATGATAGAACCACGTAAACCCGCGGCTTTTGAGCTATAATCATCCGTCTTTAAGTAATCAAGATCAATGTTTTTAGCTTCAAAAGAATAGGTGTCAGCTGAAATTTTAGTTACTTCAACTCCAAGGTGAGCAATAAGTTCAATTAATTTATTTACGTCCCGTATATCCGGAATATTGGAGATGGTGATTTTTTTGGGGCTTAATAATGTGGCGCAAATAACTTGTAGCGCTTCGTTTTTAGCCCCTTGGGGAGTTATTTCCCCTTTCAATTTTTGACCGCCAATTATTTCAAAAGAGCTCACAAAATTGAGTTTTAATGATTAATGTGAACTATGTTTTCTGTAAGGAGTATTTTTGTCCTTAGGTCTTTTTACAAATTTTCTTTTTCTTGGAACAATACTAGCACTACTAATGCTACTACTTCCTCTTGACAGAATATCACCGGTATTTAATAATCGTGCATTTACTGGCATTTTTAATTTGCCACCTGAAAGTATTTCTAAATGTTCGAAAATAAGTTCGTCATTAACAGAATCACGATTCCAATTTAAGTAGGATTTTTTCAGATGATTTGCGATAGTTTTTACAAAAGCATCTTTTTCTTCACCATCTTCTAACTCAATTGCTTTTTCAATAATACGCTGTAAGTTTTTTCCGTATTGTCTGTATCTTATCTTATTATCCTGATAAGGAATTGGATCAGGTTTGGCTTCTAACAATTGTTTAGTTGGTGCTGGGTAGGGACTATCAACATCCAATTTGAGGCCTGCAATAATATGTAAATGATCCCATAGTTTTTGTTTAAAATCTACAGTATCTTTTACCTGAGGATTCATTTGTCCCATTACATCAACAATAAGGGTAGCCGCTCTTGTGCGTTTGTCCCTGTCTTCTACAGTAAGGGTATACTCAATCATTTTTTGGATATTTCTTCCATATTGAGAAATGACGAGGCCATTTCTTGTTGTGTTGTATTCCATCATTTGATATGTCTTTTATTCTGCGGATTTTATATCCAAATTAATGAGTTGGTAATATGTTATCCGAAGTCTTAAATTATTTTCACACAGGTGATAAGGCTACAAAGATACAATTTTTTTTATAAAATCTTAAGTTTTGCAAATTTTAACAAAAGTTGCTTTTGACCAACTTCGGGGAAAAATACTGTTGCTTTTTTATTGGAACCTTCTCCTTCAAGATTAATTACTTTTCCTTTTCCAAATTTGATGTGTTCGACTTCCATTCCGTTTTGTAAATTTTCAATAATGGCTGGATCAGAAGCAAAGGCTGCATTATTTGTGGCAACTCCAATTTTCTTTAAATTTTTGCTAATGATAGGAGGGGGTGGTTGTTGAATGGGCTTCTCAGTTTTTTTCGCTGATTTTTTCTTGTAGCCACTTCCCCATCTTGGTTCTTCCTTTATTTGTTTTGACTCAAAAATGTTTGTTTTAGGACTAGGTCTATCAATATATTTATCATCGAGTTCTTCCAAAAATCGACTGGGTTCGCAAATCGTGAGATTACCCCATTTA
>JBFFMB010000380.1:0-2635 GCA_041554455.1 Bacteroidales bacterium | reverse complement strand
CCACTATTACCGTAGATATGACCATTGTAATAACAGGAAGTACTGAAGGTATTTCTCATTGATTTGTTTTTAAATACTTCTATCGCTTCATTGCTCTCAATTTTTACCATAAAACACCCTCCTCCATAAGAAACAAAAACTTTATTTGGTGCTATAAAAAGAGGTGTTGCAATAGCCCCCTGAAATGGCATGCTATATGACCAAAGTTCATTTCCTGTATTATCAAATGATTTTAGCGTGCTTCCATTAGCGAAAATTATATGCATTACCTCATCAATGCTTGCCATTGTGGGGGAAGAATAAGAGGGGACACCTTCCCCATTAACCCAAAGTGTCTTGCCTGTATTTTTATCAATTGAAGCAAATCCTCTGGATTCTGTCCCGCCAATTTCAATTATTATTTCATCTCCTATAAGTATAGGGGATGTCGTATAAATCCATCCAGGTTTATTATCAAATTCTTCCAAAAAATTTACGGTCCATAGTATTTTACCATCTTCCAGAGATAATGCTCTTAGATTTCCAAATGAGCTTAAGCAATAAATGGCTTTATCATCTATGGTTGGAGTTGACCTCGGGCCATCTCCCCATCCTTCTGAATCACGAAACATTGAATCAATAACAGTTTTCCAAATCTCTTTGCCGCTTATTGCATCAAATGCAAGCATGATTTCCGATCCTGAAGTGCTATCAGCAATCTCGCTGCTCATGGCGTATAATTTGTCTTTCGAAACAATAATTTCAGCAAAACCACTTCCCAATTGTTGTGACCATACTAGGCTTGGTTCTTTGTCGATCCATTTTTCGTTTATACTCGTTTCTGAAGAAGTGCCGTTGCGATTATTTCCTCTAAATTGTTTCCAGCTATTTTTATCAGTTTCGTTTGATATATATGAACATGCAATGAGTGTTATGATACCAAAGGCGAATAAAACAAATGCAGTTAGTTTAAGTTTCATGATTATAATTTTTAATCTATTTTCCTTTTACAAATAACGTCGTCGCCCCCATCAGGATGCATTGTCATGCTTTCTACTTCTCCGGTATCATTAACATTGAATGTAAATTCATAAACAGATCTTTTTAAGAAAAATACGGTTTTTGATTTTGGAAACATTGGATAGTCTTTTTGTTCAGGTACTTGTAATATTAATTGACTATCTTTTTTAATAACAGTAAATACAAAGCCCGGACTTACTTCATATTTACCGATATAAGTTTTCAGGATGGATTCGTCAACCCTCACATCTTTGTATATTTCTGCTTTTGTTGGAGGAGGCATTACATTTAACAGTAATCGGCCAACCATTGTGTAAGAGGGTGGTTCTGTGGCATCTTTCGTTACAGGAAAACCTGTGATCCCAGCCTGTGATTTCTGACCTGCCTCTGCTACAAAGCTAAGGTTCCCGTTATCATCAGGATAGAAGTTAAAAAGATGGCTTATTCCAAAATAGGTTGAGTAGAGGAGCTTGCTATTTTTAAGGTCGATTACCGAAACAAAGGACTTTTTCAGACCAAGAAATGAGTTATTAAAACTGGTCTCACAGACTGGATAATCTGAATACAAGGCATTTTCAGAAAGTGGGAAATCGGTAGAATTTGTTAATCCCCCAATCACGATAGTATCTCTATTAAGAAAATGAGCTGATGTCAGACGCTCGTAATCACTACCCCCAAATAGGCTTGCGTATTCTAATTTCATGGTTTCTGCATTAAAAACAGAAATAAAGCCATCCAAATTACCCTGCACTTTTTTACTGATCGCATTTTCTGTTACAGGAAAACTTTCAGCCATGGTACTGCCACAAATAATTAATCTATTTGGGTTTATCCACTTGATTGTTATAGTCGGAAATGCATCGGTCGCGAAATAGCTTAAATATGAAGTTTTGTGATCTGCATTGTCAATTCTTGCAATATAATGATCCATTAACATTCCTGATTTAGGTATCCTTATTTCTTTTCGAAAAGCATTGTTGGTTACTGGTAAATCGGCTGTATATGTACCGCCTGTTATATAGATATTATCTTTGTTATCAATAGCTAGTCCACCAATCCCTTCCCGTTGGCTGTTTCCAAAGAAGGTTGAAAATAAAAGTTTTTTTCCATCAGGGCTAAATTTAGAAATGAAGGCATGCAAATTATCATTATTTTCAATGACACCTTTTGTTAATGGAAAGTTATGAGAGGAGGTAGTTCCTACAATGATAATATTTCCTTTAGAATCAAGCTTGATACCTCCTGTTCCTACCGTTTCTTGAACTTCACCTCCAATAAATGTAGAAAAAATAATTTTAGTTCCGGTAGGATTTAGTTTAGTTAAGAAAACATCTCCACCCCATGATCTTGCTCCGTTAAAACTGGTGTCGAAGCTTCCTTCAGTAACCGGAAAATCTGGTGATTCTGTTCCTCCTGCTATATAAATAAATCCTTGATCATCCACTGTTATTCCTGAATGATGTTCTCTTTTGGTTCCACCAATTAAAGTGGCAAATACGATTTCGCCTTCTGGTGTATATTTTACTACAAACACATCTGCTGTGCCTTCGCCTTTTAATTCCGCTTGATAGGCTCCTTCAGTTGTAGGAAAATTCTTGTCTTTAGTATTTCCTGAAATATACGTATAACCTTCGCT
>JBFFMB010000379.1:0-2643 GCA_041554455.1 Bacteroidales bacterium | reverse complement strand
AATTGAAATACAACCAATATACTTCTCATAATCCCCGATTTTGCACCACTGCTTACGCTGCCTTTTAAAACTAAAACGGGTCTGAAAGAAGCCAATACAAAAGCAGGATAAGTACCAGCCATAAATCCAACAACGATAAGTAATCCTATCAATAATGGAACTCCAAGACCATTGTTAAATATACCGTAGATCAGTTCTAAGCCAAGTAGGTTATTAAAGTTAGGTGTAAGTATGCTAACGGCCAATACAGCAATTATGATCGCTATGAGTGTGAGCAATAAGGATTCACCAATAAATTGAAAAATCAAACTTTTTTTGGAAGCACCAATGGTTTTTTTAATGCCAACTTCTTTTGAGCGTGTGGCTGATTTAGCCGTCGAAAGATTAACAAAATTTATAATTGCAATGATTAAAATGAGTATAGCGATAATTGAAAAAATATTTACATACGCTATATTCCCATTGGGTTCTAGCTCATCGCTTAGTTTTGATTTTAAGTGAATGTCTTTAATAGGTTGTAAGTAATACCCAAAAAAGTTCCCCATATTTTTAAAATCTTCTAAAGAAAAACCTAGTATTTGTTTTAGTTGTGGGCCCACATAGGTTACAACCAGTGATTGAAGTTTATCCTCCAGTACTTTCTGGTTTGTACCCTCCTTTACGCGTATATATGTAATAAAGTTATGACTCACCCAAAAATTGTTTTCTGATTGGCGAAGTGTATTCAGTGAGGCCATCATATCGAAATGAAAATGAGAGTTTTCAGGAACATCCTCCATCACTCCAGTAACCGTATAAAAAACGGTATCGCTCTCCACACTAATCATTTTACCCATAGGGTCTTCGTCACCAAAATATTTTTCGGCATATGATTTTGTCATTACGATAGACTTTGGATGCAATAGAGCTTCTTTTGGATTTCCTTCAATAAGCTTAAAACTGAAAACATCGAAGAAAGTGGAATCGGCAAACAAAAGCCCGTCTTCATTAAATGCTTTTTCTTTGTAACGCATCAGCCAAGCTCCTGAACGATTGATACGAACGGCTTGTTCAATTTCTGGAAAATCAGTTATTAATGCGCGAGCCATTGGGGCTGCTGTTACTGCTTGATCCAATACTTGTCCCGACATTTGTCCGGTTACTTTTACCCTATAAATTTGTTCGTAATTTTTATGAAAGCGGTCGTAGCTAAGCTCATGTATTACATATAGGGATATAAAAATAAAACTGGTCAAACCAATGGCCAGTCCTAATATATTGATAAAGAAATATCCTTTTTGTTTAAAGAGGTTTCTTATTGCTGAGACAAGAAAGTTTTTGAACATAATTTTTGTTTTTGAATTAGACGAACTATTGTCAAGATTGTTACAATTTATTTTACCCTCGTAAATATTTTAGCAAATATAAAACCTTGACAAAAAATTGAAATGTTTATTCGGTGTATGGGGGGGAGTTAATCGGTGGATGGAGGATATAGGTCGGCGAATTGCTTTTGAGAATAAATTCTGAATAAAATGGCTTACTTTAGAGACAAAATCGTCGTTATTTTTTAGTCACAATCATGCTCCACCAGTATTATCTTTTCAACTTCAAAACCTTGCAATTTGGCTATGTCTACTAGTTTGCTATAAATAGTTTGATCCAATTTATTTTCTCTAGCAAGTATCCATAAATATTTCCGACTTGGTGAACCCAACAAAACATACTGATAGTCTTCATCCAAATGAATGATATAATAATCCCCTGAAAAGGGCCAGAAAAATTGAACTTTTAATTGTCCTTCAATCGCTGGATCAGGCCTCCATGCTTTCCCTTTGGCTTCTTTAACACGGCTTTTATCTGTTGATCGATGTCCTTTATTTAAAACGGCTATTTTTCCATCTTCTCTTAAAGTATAAGTAGCAGTAATGCATTCTAGTCCTTTTTCAAAGAAATTTGGTAAACGGGCTATTTCATACCATTGCCCTGCATATTTATTCAGGTCAACTTTGCTAACTGTGGGTAAAATATCTTCTGATTTACTGGATAAAAAACTTGCCATAATTAAGAGTGTTAAGAGTGTTTTTTTCATTTGCTTAATTTAGTTGTGTTAGGTTCTTTGGTACTGATAAAAGCTATAAGAAATGATATATTAGAATTAATCAGGAAGTTTAAAATAAGGATTGTAAATAATTCCAATTACATTGCCCCAAGGATCTATTACACTGGCTACCATTAATTCACCTCCAACATTGTTTGGCTCTTCATGGACTGTTGCTCCAGATTTCAAGAGGTTTTTAAATGTCGAATGGATGTCTTCAACACCCCAATAGGTGATAAGACCGTCTGCTTTATCTTTTGTAGGGTTTTCTTCTGCTAGTAATCCAAGTTCGTAGCCACCAATATTGAAACCTACATAAAAAGCTTCGTCAAAATAAGGCTTGGTGTTAAATGCTTTTGAATACCATTTTTTGGCCGCTTGTAAATCTGCTACTTTATATACTACCGTTCTCAATCCTAAAAATTCAGATTTCATGGCAACTTGTTTTTAATTCAAATTATGAATGACATTTTTCATCATTTGCTGAACTTCTCCAGCCATGCTTCCTAGGGCTTCATTTTTCACAGACGACATGGATGCAATGGGATCAACGGCCGAAACTT
>JBFFMB010000378.1:0-2658 GCA_041554455.1 Bacteroidales bacterium | reverse complement strand
TTTTACTCCTGAAGCTTTCCATTTCCTGCTTAGGAAAAACAATTTCCTAACTAGAAAAAAACAATTTCCTGCTTAGGAAATATTAGTTCTCACAGTTCAAAAAAATATGAGACTAACAAAAAAGGGAGCCCAAATAAATTGACTCCCTTTTTTTCAATAAGATTATACTTATTCAAACAAAATTATGTTGGAATTAATCTTTTACACACCTTACGGATAATCCATACGATTTTAATTTCATGTTTCGACTTATACCATCTGAACTATAATAAAGCATTCGAGTCCAGGCATAGATCGTTTCATTTGAGCCATCGGCCGTTGTTTCCGTAGATGTCCAAAATGCAGCATAACGTTCATGAGACATCCATTCATCAGTGACGTCGTTATAATACCCTCCAGCAAGTGCATTAAATCCAGAGCTATTAGAGCCAACTAAGCCTCCATAATTTTCACTCCAACCGCTGGTCGACTTTAACTTCTTACCCTCATCTGTTCCTCTTGTGCGGTCCAAATCAGCCTCCCCCTGGCTCATCCCCAGATAGATTTCTAATTGTTTCCATTCCTCATCTGTAGGTAAATGCCAACCCTGTGGGCATGCTGTTTTAGCTGTTTCCCAATTATACAATCGAGCATATTTATATCCATACGAATCATAATTATCTAACCACCACCACCAAGTACCTGTATCATAATTAAGGTTTTCGGAGAACCATAACTGATCTCCTATGGCTACAATATTATAGGTGTTTTCATTTCTATTATCCGTAAAAAAGGCTGCAATATCAACACTTTTTGTATCAGAATCGATAAGTCCACCTTCATCTTTGACTTCTAATTTTATTGTTTGAGTACCCGTCGAGGAGAATGTATGTGTAGTAGTTTTAGTAGTTGTCCAATCCACTTCAAATGTACCATCATCATTAAAATCCCAACGTACTAATAAGCTCTCACTTTCTGTTTCAGTATCCGATGAATTTGAGGCATCAAAAGCAAAAAGTGTTCCCAAATCACCAGAATTCTTATCAATGGTAAAACTGGCTGTCGGTGTCGTATTTGCCTCACCAACCGTTAAAATTTGAGTGCTTGTATTTGTTAAACCTCCTTCATCCTCAACTTGTAATTTAACAGTATAAGTATCCGCTGAGCTAAAAGTATGACTTGTTGTTTTTGTTTTACTCCATTCCGTATCATAATTACCATCATTATTAAAGTCCCATCGGACATATAGATTTGCCAATGAAGTCTCTCCATCTGAAGAGATAGAAGCATCAAAGGTGAAATCAGTATTTACATCACCATTTTCAGGATCAATTGTGAAACTTGCAAAAGGTGGAGTGTTGTCATCATTATCTTTAACACATCTTACTGAAAAACCTCTTTTTTTGCTATAAGAATTTCCAGCAGCAATAGCAGCATCATAGCGAAGATACCAACCCCAAGCATTATTTTCGGAATATTCAGTTGAAGTCCACCATGTTCCAAATTCTCCAATCCCTTCAAAAGCACCATCGTAGTCCCGGAAACCTCCAGGGAGTGCCTTATATCCAATTTCATCTGTTGCACCTGTATTTGGTGAATTCCAATGATCTGTACCTACTTCTTTTAATTTACCACCAGCTACACTCTCTCCACCCAAATTTTCAATAAGCGTTTTTATTTCAACTTCAGAAGGCAAATGCCAACCATTTGGGACAGCTAATTTAGCGGCTTCCCATTGGTACAATATTCCATAAGATCCATCTTTCAATGTTTTTAAATCATCGCTATTATCATAATAACACCATCCATCATTGGCACTGTTTCCTGCCCAAGTTCCAGCATCTGTAATTTGTTTATCGCTTATCTTATAAGCAATATTCTCAATCATCCATGTTTGATTAGCAATTGAAAGTATATTATAGACGTTACCATCCCTACTATCCGTAAAGCTAGCTGGATCAACTGTTAAAGATTTTACTGTAGAACTTATAAGACCATCTGCATCCTTCACTTCTAATTTTGCGGTATAGGTAGCTGCTATTGGGAAAGTTCCACTTACAGACTTTATCGTACTCCAATCCTTATCATAAATTCCATCATTATCAAAATCCCAACGAACCTGTAAGGATGCGATTGAGGTCTCGTTATCTGAGCAAGATGAAGCATCGAAAGTAAAAATAGTATTGGTATCACCAAATGTTGGGCTGATAGTGAAATTTGCAACTGGTGATGAATTATTGGAGTTTGGAGGTGTAGGAGTTGGGTCGTCTTTTTTACTACAAGCTAAAATAAATAAGCATACTATTAAAGAAAAGGATAAAGCATAAAAGGTTAATTTTAAATTTCTCATGGCTTAAATTTTACTAATAAGTTTAATAGAACTAAGGCATTAAAATCGATTAGGCTTTGATTGACATATCTAATGAACAGTGTGGCTTGATTTAAATTAAAATTAATGGATTAAAGAGCCTTTAAAAAGACCAAATGATTATTTGCATTGAAGGAATTATTATTTGTCTACGTTGAATGAGTATTTAAGAGCATGACAAGTATCAATCATCCAGATATTTAACTTGAAACTTTCAGAGAGAATATAAAATTTGACATAAAAAAGGCCCCAAGAATTCGGAGCCTTTTAATTGAGTATGCTTAAGATTAATTAGCAATCGAAAAATTATT
>JBFFMB010000377.1:0-2659 GCA_041554455.1 Bacteroidales bacterium | reverse complement strand
ATATGTATAAGATAAATAAGCATCCAATTATAGATGTAAAAGAAAACGAAAAGGTACCTTTTATCTACGAAGGAAAAGAAGTAATTGGCGATAAAGGATTCAGTATTGCAGCTGCTTTACACCAGGCAGGCTACCCTGTTCATAGCCATAGTTTACAAAACAGAGAGCGAAGTCTTGAATGCGGAATTGGCAAATGTGGTGCTTGCGAAATGCTTGTTGATGGACAAATTAAACGTATTTGTATAACTACTGTTGATGATGTAAAAGAAGTGAAGGAAGTTCCAAAAGACTTTCAGCCCTCATTAGCTAAGCTTGACAAAAACAAAATTACAGAGGTATTTAAAACCAATGTAGTTATTATTGGTGCCGGTCCTGCCGGACTAGCTGCACGAGAAGAATTAAACAAACACAATATTGAAAACATTGTCATTGATAATAATGATAAAATTGGCGGACAGTTTTTAATGCAAACCCATCAGTTTTTCTTTTTCGAAAAAGAAAAGAAATTTGGTGGGATGCGTGGCTTTGATATTGCAGAAACTTTAGCAGGCGAAAAACTGGATGGCATTTTCTTGAACTCAACTGTATGGGATTTGCTCGAAGGAAAACGAATTGCCGTTAAAAATATCAAAACAGAAGAAATTTTTTATGTGGATGCAGAACACTTAGTTATAGCGACGGGTGCCGTTCCATTTATGCCCACTTTTGAGAATGATGATTTACCAGGAGTGTATACTGCTGCTGTTGTTCAAAAAATGATGAATAGTGAACTTACATTACTTGGCAAAAATGTTCTAACAGTTGGTGCCGGTAATATTGGCTATTTAACGTCTTATCAGCTCATGCAAGGAGGGGCAAAAGTGAAAGCCATTATCGAAGCACAACCCAATGAAGGTGGTTTCCCCGTTCAGGCAAATCGCGTTCGACGATTAGGGATTCCTGTGATGCTTTCAAAAATACTCATCAAAGCCATTCCTAATAAAGATCACACAGGGGTTATCGGTGCTGTTATTGCCGATTGCGAAAATTTTGTTCCTATTCCTGGTAGCGAACAGATTATTGACGGAATTGACGCTATTAATATATGTACTGGACTTGTTCCAGACGATCAATTATTGATCAAAGGAAATGATATTTTTGGAAGAAATTGCTACGGAGCTGGCGATTCAATCCGTATTGGTGAAGGAACAAGTGCCGTATTACGCGGGAAACAAGTTGCTTTTGAAATCCTTCAAGCCATGGATATCCGTTTTAATTATGATGACTATTTAAGTCTTTCAAAAGAATATATTGATTCGCAACAACATCCTGTTCGAGTACTCGAAAAACCATACTTCCCAACCGAAGAGCGTTTGGAAGAAAAACCATTTGTATTAATTGATTGTTTATATGGATTTGCCTGCAATCCTTGCGAATTCTCATGTCCTCACGGAGCCATTACAAAAACATCAACAAGTACGTGTCCTTCCATCGATTTTGATAAATGTATAGGATGTATGCAATGCGTTTACCAATGTCCTGGATTAGCCATTTTTGGATATAATTTGAAAAAGAATTGGTTATTCTTACCCATCGAATATGCAGCAAATGAAGGCGAAGACGTTTATTTGGTCAATAATAATGGCGAAAAATTGGGTGAAGGAGTCATCGAAAAAATCCTGAAAAAAGCAAATAAAACAAATATTGCCAGAGTTAAAGCCAGCGATATTAAAGGTAAAGATCTAGCTGAAGTGCGTGGTTTTATCGTTAAAGATGATTATCCAGCAGAAGTTAAAACAAAAGATTCGGAAGCCATCGAATCTGAAACCTATGTTTGCCACTGCGATGATGTGACCATGGATGAAATCCTAAAATTAGTTGGTGATCGTAAATTCATCTCCGTTGACGAAATTAAACATACAACCCGTCTTGGAATGGGGGCTTGTCGTGGTAAACGCTGTATCCCTCGTTTAAAGCAAAGTATCCGTAAATACGGAATCAACATTGTGGGCGATGCCACACCTCGCGGACCTTTATCAAACCAAGTGACTTTAGGCGAGCTTTATCCAAGCAATCAAAAAGAAAAAGTGATTGTTTACAATAAAGAAAAAGCTCCTCGAAAAATTAAAGTGGATTCATTGGTCGCTGGTGGTGGAATTGGAGGTAGTGCACTATTTCGTTATTTAGCAGAAGGGGGCAAAAAGCCTATTCTCTTAAATTATGGCCGTGGTGCTTCTTGGAGAAATATTGCTGGTGGTCGACCAAATTTCAGTTTACCTGAATTGTCAGATATTGCTAGTCAGAATCTTGAAATTTTTAAAGAGTTACAAAAGGTTAAAAATATTGATTTCTTGCCTATCGATTACGTAACTTTTGCTCACGACGAAACAATGTATAAAGCTTTAGAGGCTTCTATGGCTTGGTCGGATGCAGAAATGATTGATCCTTCTGAATTCAAGAAAAGAATTTCTCCTTTCATGAACCCGAATCTAGACACTTATCAATCAGCATTAATCACACACAATTGCTGGCAGGCAACACCTGGAAGAGTGGTTGATGTCATTCGTCAGTTAGGAATTGAAAAAGGGGGTGAAGTAAAAGAAGATTGTAAACTGATAGATGTTACTAAATCGGGTAATATATATAAGGTGTTAGTTCATGATCATAATAAGGAATATGT
>JBFFMB010000376.1:0-2668 GCA_041554455.1 Bacteroidales bacterium | reverse complement strand
TTGAAAAAATCAGTTCAGAAACCGCTCGTGAAGAATTAAATTGGGAAGATACATCTTGTTACAATTGCTCCATTCGTTGTTCAAAATGGGCACGATGGGATGATCATGAAATTGAAGGTCCTGAATACGAAACCACTGCATTCCTTGGTTCTGGAAGCATGGTTAACAACATCAAAGATGTCAGTTGGGCCAATGAAATTTGCAATGATCTTGGGATGGATACCATTAGTGCTGGCGTTACCTGCTCCTTTGCGATGGAATGCTATGAGAAGGATTTATTAGATGAATGGGATGGCTTGAAACTAGAGTGGGGAAATGCGGAGGCCCAACGTGGGTTATTGAAAAAAATGGCTCTACGAGAAGGCATTGGAAGTATTTTCGCTGATGGCACCCGTGATGCTGCTTCAAAAATTGGTCAAGGAAGTGATTTCTTTGCGATCAATACTTATGGAATGGAGCATTCGGGTGTTAATCCAAAAGGCTGCTTAACCATGGCCTTTGTAATGGCTGTAGCCGATTTTGCATCGCACACACGTTCATGGGTAACTGAACAGGAAATGGGTCCCGATTTTAAAATAGAGGATATTCCAGAAACCGTTGCGGAGAGTTTAGATACGGTTAATGTTAGAAATAGTTTAGTCATTTGTGATTTTGTGGCTTTGGGATTGGATCGTCTATCCGAGTTATTGAACGCAGCTACTGGCTTTAATCATGATGAAAAAAGTTTAGTTGCCATCGGAACAAACTTAACACATTTGGCTCGTCGATATAATTTACGTAACGGACGAAAACTGACTGATGATACTATTCCTGATCGTTTCTTTGATGAAGAAAACTTAGCCGGATTTATGCGCGGGCAAAAACTTGATCGCGAATTTTTCAAATCAATGGTAAGCGAATATTATAAGTTGAGGGGCTGGGATACTGAAGGCACTCCCACTCAGGAAACCCTTAAAAAACACGAATTGGTTTAGCCAATTTTTATTATTTTTTGAAGAGGGGTGAATATTTCATCCCTCTTTTTTATCTTTATCCTCATGATTCAAGAAATTCATTTTAAGAATAAGGAAGCATTTCGAAAATGGCTCGAAAAAAATCATGATAAATCCGCTGGTATTTGGATGTTGTATTTTAAAAAGCATACCAAAATTCCAACTATTGAATACTCAGAGGCTTTGGATGAAGCCCTCTGTTTTGGTTGGATTGATAGCATTATCAAACGAATAGATGAGGATCGTTATGTACGAAAATTCACCCCACGAAAAAACATCAAGAATTGGTCGGAAGTTAATAAAATAAAGGTGATGCGATTGATACAGCAAGAACGAATGACCTTATTCGGACTTCAAAAAATTGAGAGTTATCGTAAAACAGGAAAGATAAAGTGGGAGGCTCCTAAAGTAGAGATTGACTATGGAGATTCTAATAATACACCATTATTTATCATTGAGTTTTTAAAAACACACAATCAGGCATTTCATTTATTTCAACAATTAACACCTTCTCACCGTAAAGAATTTACTCGCTGGATTATGAGTGCAAAACGTGAGGAGACACGATCTGTTAGGTTACATAAACTCCTTGAGAAATTGCAACTTAATAGTAAACCTGGAATGCTATAATAAATTGTCATGTATAAAATCAATTTTTATTTGAAAACAGAATTGGAATTTCATCTATCTTTATTTCGAAAATCAGAATACTTATGAGCCTACCAAAGTACAATAAACAAGACACTATCAATTATTATAATTACTGCGAATGGCAATATGCCAAGGGATGGGATTTGGATACTAGCATGGCTTTTCACGGAGGTTATTGGGATGAATCAACAAAAAATCTAACCGAAGCAATACATCGCGAAAATGAAGTCTTGGCTGAAATCGCAAAAATAAAAGCAAAAGACCATGTATTGGATGCCGGTTGCGGAGTGGGTGGAAGTTCTGTTTTTTTGGCAAAAAATATTGGTTGTAGAGTAACAGGAATAACCGTTGTTCCCAAGCAAGTTCTAAAAGCAACAAAATATGCCAAGGATCAGGAAGTGGATGACAAAGTCTTATTCCTCGAAAGAGACTATCTCGACACCCAATTACCTGATGAAAGTTTTGATGTAATCTGGTCGATTGAAAGTGTATGTTATGCCGAACCAAAGAGTAAGTATCTGGAAGAAGCTTTCCGTTTATTGAAAAAGGGCGGGCGCTTAATTATGGCCGATTTATTCCAAGCAAAAGAAATTCTAACAGAAAAGGAAGCCTTACTTTTAAATAACAAAACCTTTCATCGTGTTGCAGTAAATGAACTAGGGAAAGAATCCTATTTTAAAGAACATGCCAAACGTATAGGATTTAAGAATATTCGTTTCGATGATATCACTGAGAAAACACTTCCCTCCTTCCATTTGATGTATTTAGGTTCATTAAAAACAAT
Source organism: Bacteroidales bacterium (assembly GCA_041554455.1). Lineage (GTDB taxonomy): Bacteria > Bacteroidota > Bacteroidia > Bacteroidales. The sequence continues at coordinate 241 of JBFFMB010000376.1, read as the reverse complement.
GATACAGGGTTGGATTTTATACAAAGTGAAATTCTTCAATAAAATGGAATATGAGAACCTCTTAGTAGGATTAAATTTGAAGCGATCACGTAAAAAAGGCTTGTGGAAATATGGTCTATTTTATGCCGAAAAATAAATCAATGAGTCAATTTTCAACATTAGATAAAACAACAATTCCCAGCTTATTTAGGTATGGAATTGAGGGTATTAAATTTGCAAATAGATACAAATTAAACAGCGT
>JBFFMB010000375.1:0-2670 GCA_041554455.1 Bacteroidales bacterium | reverse complement strand
GAACACCTTTCAGAACGGCGGCATTAAAAGCAGTCATTCCTTGGGTTACAACAACTCTATAATCTAATTCTCCATGAATACATAAAATAGGAGTATCCCATTTGTCTACAAATTTATGAGGTGAATGAGCATAAATATCATCAATTTTTTTGTTGCCTTTTTCCCAGAATGGTCCGCCTTTATCCCAGTTTTCAAACCACATTTCTTCAGTTTCTAGGTATTGAGCTTCCTCATTAAAAATTCCATCATGAGCAACAAAAGCTTTAAAACGACCTTCATGATTACCCGCTAAATAATAAACGGCCCAGCCACCAGCACTTGCTCCAATAGCACCTAAACGATCTGCATCTACAAATGGTTCTTTAGCCATATAATCAATTGCATTCAAATAATCTTGCATACTCTTGCCGTGATAATCTTGACTTATTTGCTCTTGCCATGCTTGGCCAAATCCAGAAACTCCTCTTCGTGCAGGCGCTACAATAATATAATCATTGGCTGCCATAATCTGATAATTCCAACGGTAATGGAAGCTTTGACTTAATGGTCCTTGTGGTCCGCCTTTACAATAAAGTAAGGTTGGGTATTTTTTGTTAGGATCAAAGTTTGGAGGATAAATAACGAAAAGTTGTAAGTCCTTATTATCATCTGTTTTGATCCATCGTTCTTCAACTTTACCCATGCTTAGTTGAGCCAATAAATCTTTATTCGTGAAGGTGATTTGATTCGCATCTCCATTTTCAAGATTGATTGCAAATAATTCGGTAGGTAAAGACATGGTTTGTTTAGGGGCTATGATTTTATCACCTGCTAAAGCAAGACCTGTATAATCATGTAAACCTTCTGTGATTTGTGTTATTTTCCCGCTATTTAATTCATATTTATATATTTGGAAAGCTCCATGCCAATCACTATTGAAGTAAATTTCTTTACTGTCAGGTGTCCAAGTGATATTTCCAACATTTTGATCGAAATTTTTAGTGGCATAAATTAATTCGCCGGTTTTGAGACTCATGATAAAAAGACGGTTTTTATCTGATTCATACCCATCTCTTTCCATGCTTTCCCAAGCCATATAATTCCCATCAGGAGAAAAACTTGGAGCAATATCAAAGCCCATCATTCCTTTAGTCATATTTTGGGCTCTGTCTTTTTCAAGACTATAAAAATAGATGTCAGAATTGGTTGAGAGGGTTGCAGCTTTACCATATAATTTTTTACTTGTGTATGCAATTCCTTTGCTGTCATTGGTCCAGCTAACTTGTTCGATGCCACCCCATGGTTTTAGAGGAGTTTGAAAACGCTCACCTTCGTTGATGTCTTTGTCATTCCAGATTTTTGTGCCATCGTAATCAGCATAAAAAACATGACTGTAAGTATCTACCCACTCATCCCAATGACGGTATTGAAGATCATTTTCTAGACGTCCGGTAGCTAATGGCAGATCCGGATTCATGTCATGAACATCTTGATCCACTTTAACTTCTTTTGTGTAGAGAAGTTTGCTCATATCTGGTGAATATTTATAGCCAGTAATTCCTCCATCGACGAAAGTAATTTGCATGCGATCACTGCCATCAGGATTCATTTCCCATAATTGACCACCAAAGATAAAACTGATTTTTTTGCCATCAGGACGCCAACTTGGTGAAGATTCGCTTTTATTTGTTTTAGTGATTTGTTTAAGGTTAGTACCATCGACTGAAATGGTGTATAAGTCACCATTCCCTTTATTTTGAGGGATGTCATAATACGAAACTCTGTAAAGAACAGTTTGATTATCTGGTGATACACTCATACTACTTACTCTGCCAAAACTCCATAAAACTTCAGGAGTCATTCGATCAGAGTCCAATTTGAGGTCTTTTTTTCCTATATATTCTCCCTGTTCTTCCGCTTTTGGCGTCATACATGCCTGCATCAGAAACAGCATTAGAGCAATGCTTGTTAAAATTAATGTTAGTTTTTTCATTTTATTTGGTTTTTTTGTTTGCGCTAAGTTCCGAAAAATCTTTCTTTTACTTAGGGGAATTTTAAAATAAATGTACTACCTATAGCAATTTTCGAATTAACACTCAGATTTCCTCTATGAAGTTGCATGATTTGTTTTGATATACTTAAGCCGATTCCTGAACCTGTTTTTTTTGTTGTATAAAATGGAATAAATATTTGTTCCATCACCTCATCAATAATCCCAGGGCCATTATCAGTCACTTCAATGATTTTAAAATCATTCTTGATATATGACTGTATAGATATTAGTTTGATTTCCTGATCTTGAATGGCCTCTATCGCATTTAAAAAAAGATTAATTATTACTTGCTCAATTAACTCATGATCAGCCCTGATGTTAATATCTTCCGGACAGTTTATTTCAAGTTTAATGTCTTTTTCCTCCAATTTTGATTTTAGCAATCGGCTGATATGAGAAATCAAACCGCAAATATTTACTTCCGTATAATTGGGTTGAGGTAAACTGGTGATTTTTTTATAATTGGTTACAAATTTTAATAGTCCTTTACTTCGGTTTTCTATCGTTTTTAAACTCTCGATCAAATCGCGTGTATCCTCTGAGTCTAATTCTTGTATTTTGAATTCTTGATCACTGTTTGATTTAAGCATTTTATTCAAAGCACTACTTAATGATGATATCGGGGTCACTGAGTTCAT
>JBFFMB010000374.1:0-2671 GCA_041554455.1 Bacteroidales bacterium | reverse complement strand
TTCTGAGCACAGAATGGAAACCATGATGAAGTACTTTGCCCCATTTTCGGATAAGTTTGACAAACCACTTATTGACGAAAGTCAGTATGAAGGATCATTTATTTTTCCAATATATAGCGATAAAATTGGGAGTAAGTGGAAAGTAAAAGAAGACATTGAATCATTTGAAAAGGGTCTTCAGGAATGTGGATTCAAATTAATTGAAGTCGAACGTGAGACCATGGTATTTGTATTAACCGAAGTTTGGGGAAATGATTAAAGTGTTGATTTCATAAACATAAAAAAACAAACAATGAAAAAAGAAATAGTAATAAGCATGCTTGTAATTTTGTTGTCGGCAATATCGATAAATGCCCAAATACTAACTCCTGTTCAATGGGAATTCTCTGCAAAAAAGATTAGCGAAAAAACCTATGAAATTCATTGCATAGCCAAGATTGAAACCAATTGGCATATCTATTCAAAGGATTCGCCAGAGTTTGGACCCACTCCTACAAACATTCAATTCGAAAATAATCGATCAATGATATTGCTCGGAAAAGCAAAAGAAATTGGGGACCAAAAAACAAAGTATGAAAAGGTTTTTAAATTGGATGTTCTGTTTTACTACAAGAGGCTTGAGCTTGTTCAAATTGTAAAATTCAAAAACAAAGTCCCACAAAACATTAATGGAATTGTTACTTATATGGCCTGTAAGGGAGAACAATGCCTGCCTCCTACTGATGCGGAATTTACTATTGAATTATAATAAAAGCTTTTGGAAAATGAAAATCAAAGGGATTTTAGTGCTATTGCTTATTGCTTTTTTTATAAATGCATGCAATAAGCAGTCCGATGAAAAAGAAGTGGTTCAATGGGATGTTTCTTTGTCACAAAGCAAAGTGATTAGCAACGATACCCTTGATTTAATTTTCAATGCTTCGATAGCTAAGAACTGGGAATTACATTCTGTCAATCACTCAACAAATGAAGTATCTGAAAAGATGTTCCAAATTGAGCCCAATGAAACCTTTGAAGTAATCAAAATCCCGAATGAGAATCAAATCTCACTTCTTACCAAACAAGCTCAATTCAAGCAACGAATACGAGCAAAAATGGATTTCGTAATTTTAAACGGAAGCATCCATTACGAAGTCTTTAACACTGAGGATAGTTGCAATTTGCAGTTAATAAAAGACTTTGCTGTTGAATCAGAGATGGAAGAATTCATAGAGACAGAAAATGATTCTGCAGAAGGAAGTCTTTTAAAGGATAATGCCTCCTTATGGACTTTGTTTTTTATTTCCTTTTTAGCCGGATTGGCTGCCATACTAACACCCTGTGTTTTTCCGATGATTCCTTTGACAGTTAGCTTCTTTATGCACGATAAAAAGCAAAAAAGAAGTGGTCGCATTCAAGCATCCATTTATGGTTTATCTATTATAGCAATCTATACCGTTATCGGAACTGTAGTAGCCGTAACATTAGGAGCAAGCTTTGCCAATTTTTTAAGCACCCACTGGTTGCCCAATGTTTTATTCTTCATCATTTTTGTTGTGTTTGCTCTTTCTTTTTTTGGATTATTTGAAATCACCATGCCTTCCTGGCTCGTCAATAAAAGTGCAAAACAAGAAGACAAAGGTGGTATTTCAGGAGCTTTCTTTATGGCTTTTACATTGGTATTGGTTTCCTTTTCATGTACAGGACCAATCGTTGGAGCAATCTTGGTAGCTTCGGCTGGCGGACAAGTCTTGATGCCTATTGTAGGGATGCTCGGATTTTCATTGGCTTTTGCCCTTCCATTTACCTTATTTGCGTTCTTTCCTTCTTGGCTGAGCAATTTGCCAAAATCAGGTGGTTGGTTAAATTCAGTTAAAGTTACCCTTGGTTTTTTAGAATTAGCACTAGGATTAAAGTTCTTGAGTATTGCAGATCAGACTTATCATTGGGGTATCCTTGACCGAGAAGTCTATTTAGCCATTTGGATTGTTATATTTATATTTTTAGGCTTATATTTTATGGGAACTTTTCGATTTTCTCACGAAAACAAATCAGATAGTGCTAGTGTACCAAGGGTTTTATTAGCGATACTAACCTTTAGTTTTGTTGTCTATTTAATACCCGGTATGATCGGTGCTCCTTTAAAGGCTTTATCGGGTTATTTGCCACCTCAATCATCCCATGATTTTGATTTAAATTCCATTATTCGAGAAAATATAAAGAGCATTTCATATACGGATGCTACACGATCAATAACTAAATCAAAAGCCAAATACAGTGATTTTTTGCATCTTCCACAAGGACTGGAAGGTTATTTTGATTATGAAGAAGCATTGAATGCCGCCAAAAAGGAAGACAAACCCTTATTCATTGATTTTACCGGTCATGGCTGTGTAAATTGCCGTGAGATGGAGGCCAGTGTATGGTCTGATCCTCGGGTGTTAAAAATACTCAGGGAAGACTATATTGTCGTTGCTTTGTATGTGGATGATAAAACCAGACTAGCCAAAAAATACTGGTTTACTTCCGACTATGATGGGAAACTTATAAAAAATCTGGGTAAAAAAAATGCCGATTTTCAGATGTCAAGCTTTGGTGTAAATGCCCAACCATATTATGTGTTATTGGATCAAAACGAAAATATGTTAACAGAAGCACGAGCTTATAATCTAGATATTGAAGACTTTATTTC
>JBFFMB010000373.1:0-2672 GCA_041554455.1 Bacteroidales bacterium | reverse complement strand
GTAAAGGATTTAAAAAAGTGAAAAAACATTTCAGTGGGCATGTCGCCAATTTTTTCTCGTTTAAAATCCGCTTCCCAAACCAGCCAATTCCGACCGCCAAAATCAATGGCAAGCTGAGCTAAACTATCATCCATGGGCAGCAAAAAACCATATCGTTCCATGCCCATTTTATTGTGCAAAGCAGAAGTAAAAGCTTCACCCAAAGCAATAGCCGTATCTTCGATGGTATGGTGTTCATCCACCTCCAAATCACCCTTCACTTGAATATCCAAATCAATCAATCCGTGCTTACTGATTTGCTCCAGCATGTGATCAAAAAATTTAAGACCAGTATCAATATTTGAAGTTCCATCCCCATCCACATTTAAAACAATGCGTATATCTGTTTCTTTTGTTTTTCGTTTGATTTCAGCTTTCCGCTGACCCCTTTTCATAAAGCCATAAATATCTTTCCAAGACTTTGTTTGTAATGCGATGGTCGGATTTTTATCTTCTACATCAGTAGAAATATAAATGGCTTTTGATCCTAGATTTGTAGCCAATTGAACATCCGTCAAACGATCTCCTATCACAAAAGAATTTGCCAAATCATATTCCCCCTCCATATACTTTTTGAGCAGGCCTGTTCCGGGTTTTCGAGTGAGGGTATTATCTTCCGGAAAAGACCGATCAATCAATACATCTGAGAAAACAATTCCTTCATTTTCAAAAGCCTGAATTATTTTATGCTGAACCGGCCAAAAAGTATCTTCGGGAAAAGTATCCGTTCCTAAGCCATCTTGGTTGGTGAGCATAATCAATTCATAATCGAGTTCATTCGCTATTTTTGAGAGATAGCTGAAAACCCCAGGATAAAATTCTAATTTCTCAAAACTATCTAATTGAAAATCTACTGGAGGCTCCAAAACGATGGTTCCATCTCTATCAATAATTAATAACTTTTTCATAAAATAATCTCCTTTAATTGTGTGATCAGTTTATTATTTTCTTCCTCGGTGCCAATGGTAATACGCAAACATTGCTCACATAAAACTTGTTGGGAGCGGTCTCTAAGAATGATGCCTCTTGTTTGCAATTCGCGAAATACGAAGGAAGAATCAACAAATTTCACCAATAGGAAATTGGCATCCGATGGATAAATTTTCTCAACATTGGCAAATTTTCTCAATTCGTTTATTAGCCATTCTTTTTGCGAAAGAATAGTTTTCAGATTTCGTTCATATAATGTAATTGCTTCTAAATTTTCGATTGCCATTTCCTGCGAAAGCACATTGATATTATAAGGCGGTTTTACCTTATTCATCACTTGGATAATCTCAGCCGAAGCAAAAGCCATCCCAACTCTTATTCCTGCCATTCCCCATGCTTTCGACAAGGTTTGACTAACAATCAAATTAGGGTAGCGATTCAATAAGGACAACGCACTTTCTTTATCACTGAAGTCGACATAGGCTTCATCCATTAAGACCATGCAATTCAATACAGAAAGCAAAGACTTTAACTCACTATTAGGAATAGAATTTCCAGAAGGATTATTGGGCGAACAGAGCATTAAAAGCTTTGTCTTTTCATTTGCAACATCAATAATCTCCTCCGAATTCAAACTAAAATCATCTTTTAAAACAGTCTCTTTAATCTCAATATTATTGACATCCGCCAGGACTTTGTACATACCATAAGTTGGTGGACAGATGATGATATTATCTACACCAGGTTCACAAAAAATCCGAATGATTAAATCCAAAACCTCATCACTCCCATTGCCCAGAAAAATATTGTCAAGTGGTATGTTTTTAATCTCTGAAATCTTTTGCTTAAGATCCATTTGATAAGGATCAGGATAACGGTTAATGCCGTTATCAAACGGGTTTTCATTGGCATCAAGATAGACTTCAGCCTGAGCCTTATACTCATCTCGAGCCGAAGAATAGGCCTGTAATTTTAGAATATTTTTTCTTATTAAATCTTTCATTATTTTAGGGTATTTAATCGCAATGTTACCGCATTTTTGTGCGCTTGAAGGCCTTCTTCATCAGCCATTAATTCGATGGCATTTCCAATATTTTTAATGCCTTCTTTTGAAATTTCCTGAAACGTGATTTTTTTACAAAAACTATCCAGATTTACTCCGCTATACATTTTCGAAAAACCATCCGTTGGCAAGGTGTGATTGGTACCCGAAGCATAATCACCCGCACTCTCAGGAGTATAATTCCCAACAAATACCGAACCTGCATTCATTATATTTTCGATATAAAATTCTTTATTTTCAGTAGCCAGAATTAAGTGTTCGGGAGCATATTCATTCACCAGATCAATGGTGTTTTGAACGTCTTCAACACCTATAAATTTTGAGTTTGAAATAGCCTCTTGAGCGATATCTTTTCGAGCTAATTTTTCAATCTGCAGATCTAATTCTTTCTTAATTTCTTGAATAATTTCTACCTTATTGGCTACACAAATCACCTGACTATCTGTTCCATGTTCGGCTTGAGATAATAAATCAGCGGCGACAAATTCCGGTCTGCACGAATCATCAGCAATGACCAATAATTCAGACGGTCCAGCTGGCATATCTATAGCGACGCCTTTGTTTAGAGCCATTTGTTTGGCAACCGTCACAAATTGATTTCCCGGACCAAATATTTTATAGACTTTAGGGATACTTTCCG
>JBFFMB010000372.1:0-2699 GCA_041554455.1 Bacteroidales bacterium | reverse complement strand
TCATTATAGTGGCAGTAGTAATTTTAAATTACAAAGCTCTTGTTATCAGTAAAAGATATGGTGTTGATTATACCGCAGAGAAGGTTTTGCAATTGAGGTGTAAAATGCATCTATTTGGAGTAAGGAAGGATGAAGACTCATTTGCTTTATACAAAGTTCTTCCAATAGCTTCTGCCTTTAGCTTACAACTACTGTTAGCACCTACGATTCTTTCTAATAAAATCACGGGACACAAGCCTGCGTCAATGATTATTCCAGATAAAGTTAAGGCTTCTATTATTCAATATATTTACGTAAGAACCTTATTATTTGATCAGATATTGCAAAAATATATAAATGATGTTGAACAAGTTGTTGTAATGGGAGCTGGTTATGATTTAAGAGCATTGAAATATTCCAAAGAGAAGAGAATTAAAGTATTTGAGTTGGATCAAGAACCCATCCAACAGTTAAAACAAAAATGTTTAACTAATGCAGGAATACAACAAGATTGGATATCGTATATTCCTGTTGACTTTAATACGGAATCATGGTCAGAAAAACTTCTGGCGAAAGGTTTCGACGTAAATAAAAGAACTTTTTATCTTTGGGAGGGGGTTGCTTCATATCTGGATGAAAATATTGTAATCAAAACACTACAAACAATAGCATCACTTTCACTAAATGAAAGTATAATTAGCTTTGATTATAATTCTACCAAATATAATCAAGGGAAAGGAACTCTTTTGGAAAAAACAATTGTACGATTGATGCGTATTAGCGGGAAAGTATTTAGGTTTGGGATTGATACTACCGATGCAAATACGAATGCTGTACTGTTTCTGGAAAAGTGCAACTTAAAACTATTAGAGTTAACATTAATCGGGGAAAATACTGAATCAGCACCCCCCTTCTCTGGTTTGATGGTGGCAACAAAAAAATAAAATTCTCTTAACTAGATAAGGTGTACCAATCAAAAGTGAGGATAAATAACTGGCTACAATTAGATCATAAGAGATTGCGCTGAGGGCGGTATATTTGAACGAAACAGCATTTAAACAGCGGCTTAGCGGGCTAATAGGTTTGTTCTTTGAAAAGCGCGTAGCAATTATGTATAAATATAATGGTATCGTAAGAAGATACAGCGAGTGTTATAAACTCAAATATTTAGCCGAACTTAGTAAAGAAAATTATTCCAAATAAAAATTATATGAGAGGTCCGAATAAACACATAAAATTTCCACTTGAGAATTACGACAGACTTTGCTTTTTAAAGAATGTTATCCAAAATCCTAATATTATTGTTGGAGATTATACGTATTATGATGATTTTGAGGATGTAGAAAATTTTGAAAAAAACGTAAAATACCATTTTGACTTTGTAGGGGACAAACTCATTATTGGTAAGTTTTGTATGATTGCATCTGACGTAAAATTCATAATGAATGGTGCAAATCATTTGACAAATTCTCTAACAACGTATCCTTTTGCAATTTTTGGGAATGGCTGGGAAAATGCAATGGAAGGAAAATCTTATCCCCAAAAAGGAGACATAAATATCGGTAATGATGTTTGGATTGGCTACAATGCAACAATTATGGCAGGAGTAAATATTGGAGACGGAGCAATTATTGCTACAAATTCGACAGTAACGAAAGATGTTGAGCCATATACTATTGTTGGTGGAAATCCTGCAAAAGAAATCAAAAAACGATTTTCTGAAGAAGTAATTACGAAGCTATTAGAACTAAAATGGTGGAATTGGGATATTGAAAAAATCACGAAGAACATCCAGAACTTAACAGACAATAAAATTGAAAAATTAATTAAATAAAAAACGAACGCACAACAATGTATATACAAAATAGGCGTGACGGTAGTAAAATCAGCTTGCGCGTACATCTTGTCCCTGCCTCAAAAACCCAATTAATAGCAGGGCTTGATTAATTGAAATATGTTTTTTTTGAATAGTTCTAATGAACAGCCTCCAACAATAGCGCGATTTTTTCCAATAAGACCTCCTTTTTAATGGGCTTAGTGATATAATCATCACAACTGGCATCGATCGATTTTTGACGATCGCCAGCAATTGCATAAGCAGTCTGGGCAATAATAGGAAGGTCAGGACGAATTTTCTTAATGGCCATGGTTGCTTCATAGCCATCCATAATAGGCATATTGATATCCATTAACACCAAATCAATGGTATTATCCCCTTGACACCATTGAACAGCTTCCACGCCATTTTTAGCCCATTCAATCTGGTATCCAGCATGTCCTAAGACGGTTTTTAATAATTGATAACTCGAGTCAACATCTTCCACCAGCAATATCGTTTTTTGGGTCTGCCTTTTGGGTTGGGTGTTTTTTTCAGGCAAAATAGTGGCGGGCTCTATCAAGGCATTTGATCGTTCACAAGCGACATAAGGAATTGTAAAATAAAACACAGAACCCTCTCCCACTTCACTCTCCATCCAAATGTGGCCATCCAACATTTCCACATAGGCTTTTGAGATGGATAAGCCCAAACCGGCTCCCTCTATCGTTTTTTCCCCTCCATTATTAGCTTGAATAAAACGATCGAAAATGGAAATCTGCTTATCCTTCGGGATACCAATACCCGTATCTTTTACATAAAACTCAAGATCGTCTGTTTTCTTGGTATAACCCAATTCAATACTCCCATGAGAGCTGTATTTTATCGCATTTTTGATAAAATT
>JBFFMB010000371.1:0-2708 GCA_041554455.1 Bacteroidales bacterium | reverse complement strand
TTAAAAAAGCCCGCTTGAAATTTCAAGCGGGCTTGTTTAGTATTGTCTGAAGAGATTAAAGATTAAATGGTGTCTTAATTTTATTGTCATAATCTAATTTTTCCCAAGCAAAAAATTCTACTTCTTTATAATATTTGCCATTTTTCTTAACTGTATCTTTATCTTCATAATACACTTCAACATCTTCGGTATAATGATCGCGACCAAAATGACCATAAGAAGCTGTGCGTTCAAATATAGGGTTCTTCAATCCAAAACGTTTAACAATAGCATACGGACGAAGATCAAAAATCTCTTTTACTTTTTCAGCAATTTGCCCATCTGTTAATTTCTTACCATTCTCATCCTTCACTTTGCCTGTGCGATATGTTTTCACAAAAACACCCACTGGTTGAGCTACTCCAATCGCATAAGCAACTTGCACTAAAATCTCATCAGCAACACCGGCAGCCACTAAATTTTTTGCGATATGACGAGTTGCATAGGCTGCTGAACGATCCACCTTTGAGGAATCTTTTCCTGAAAAAGCTCCGCCTCCATGAGCACCGCGTCCACCATATGTATCCACAATAATTTTACGCCCAGTTAAACCAGTATCCCCGTGAGGACCACCAATTACAAACTTACCAGTAGGATTCACAAATAACTTAAAATCGCCTTTAAAAAATCTCTTTACACGAGCTGGAAGCATTTTCTTTACACGAGGAATCAAGATTTTTTCTACATCATCTTTGATTTTTTGAAGCATTACGGCTTCTTCTGCAAAATCATCATGTTGCGTTGATAGTACAATAGTATCAATCCGTATTGGCTTTCCATTATCTTCATACTCAACAGTAACCTGAGATTTTGAATCAGGGCGCAAATATCTCATTTTTTTACCCTCACGACGAATAGCAGCTAGCTCCTGAAGAAAAATATGAGCCAACTCTATTGGCATTGGCATCAAATTATCCATTTCTTTGTTTGCATAACCAAACATCATCCCTTGATCACCGGCTCCCTGTTCTTCTTCTGTTTGACGAACAACACCTTGGTTTATATCTGAAGATTGATCATGTATAGTAGATATAATTCCACAAGAATTATAATCGAATCGATAAGCGGCATCTGTATATCCAATGCGCTTAATTACTTTACGAGCTGTTTTTTGAATATCAACCCAGCCATTGGTTTTAACTTCTCCGCTACAAACAGTTAGGCCAGTAGTTACAAGTGTTTCACAGGCTACTTTTGACTCAGGGTCAAAGCGAAGCATTTCATCTAATAAAGCATCAGAAATTTGATCAGCCACTTTATCTGGATGACCTTCCGAAACTGATTCTGAAGTAAATAGGTATCCCATTTTTTACATTTTTTTAATAAATAAATTTGGAATTTCTTGATTGGCTGGTAATGCATTTGTTTTAGCATTTTTTTTTGTGGTTGCAATCAATCAAATCTTTCCACTTAATAATAAACAAAGGTATAAATTATTATTTAAATAAAATATAAATAGACTATTTTTTTGTCAATTCTTGAAAAATTCGTTCTAAGGATTTTTCTGATTTATTCATCGATAAAACATGGATACCTTTTTTTACAGCAAACTGAAAAATAAGCGGCCGAATATCTTCTTTTCCAGAAGCTTCAACAACCCATTTGTTTTTTAAAAACTTGACATTTGTTATACTACCAAGCTCGAGTAGATTTTCTTTTTTAACATCCGCATCAAATTCAACCACCACCGAATAAACATCAGTTGATTCTTGTTTTAACTCACTAGTTTTCTGATCTGCAACAATTTTACCATCCTTTAAAATTATTGCTCGATCACATAAAGCTTCTACTTCTTGCATTATATGGGTGGATAGGATAACCGTTTTATCTTTCCCTATTTCTTTAATCAAATCACGAACCTCTTTCAACTGATTAGGGTCAAGACCAGTTGTAGGCTCATCCAATATAAGCACTTCTGGATCGGACATCAATGCTTGAGCAATACCCACACGTTGTTTATAGCCTTTGGATAACTCACTTATCTTTTTTCCTTGTTCGTCAGATAAGCCTGTTAAAGCAATAATATCTTTAATTCTTGTTTTTCTACCATTTTTCGGAATTTGAATTCCGGCGATAAATTCAAGATATTCCCATACATACATATCAGGATACAACGGATTATGTTCAGGTAGATAACCAATTTTTTTTCGTGTAGCAAATGAATCATATTGATTATTGATGCCACAGACTTCAATAATTCCGGAATCAGGAGGAATAAATGAAGTGATAATTTTCATCAAAGTAGATTTTCCTGATCCATTCGGACCAAGCAAGCCCAGTATTTCACCATTAGATACATTGAAAGATACATTATCTAGGGCTTTTTGCTTCCCATAATACTTTGATACTTCTTGAAGCTTTAACGACATAAACATTCCAATTAATCACACGAAATTAAGTAAAATGTTCTTGATTTCGCTACACTTCGAAAAAACGATCAAAAAACAATGTTATTCCTGTAAAAAAAAGAGATTTTACATTCAATAAATGTTAATTTTGCAGGCAGTAAAAAAACAGGATTATTAATTGATCATTTTTTTCAACAATTTCTTGTTAGCAAATTTGTTAAATAGAAAATATATTTCTATTTTTGCACCCCATTTTAAGCAGGGAAAAATTAGATAAAGAAAAATTAGATGGATACCTTAAGTTACAAAACAATAAGCGCG
>JBFFMB010000370.1:0-2710 GCA_041554455.1 Bacteroidales bacterium | reverse complement strand
TGACTCACTTGCATCACTTCCGTAATTATTTTCATTCCGGCTTCTTTTGCTATCGCATGAAAAATCTTTAAGGCTTCCAGTCCGTGACCTTGAAAACTATAAGGCGAACTTCGGGGTTTAAAAACGCCTCCTCTGATAATTCCGACCCCATTACTTTTGAACACTTTTATCATTTCCCTGATTTGATCTTCCCCCTCCACACTACATGGACCTGCCATTATGGTCTTCCCTCCATTATTGATTTTAATCCCATCACCTAAATCGATGGTTGTGGACTGTACTTTCCATTTCCGGCTAACCAATTTATAATCATCATTTACTCGATGAACATCTTCTACACCATTCAATTGTCCTAGTATACGGATGTCAATTTCAGTTTTCCCTATGCAGATTAAGTAGTTTTTTTTCTGGGTTTTAACTTCAGTAAAATGATAGCCCAAATCAGTAATTATTTTCTCAATGCCTAGCTGATCAGTCTTGGAAAGATTGGTTTTAAGTTGTATAATCATTTTGTAAAATCGATTGGATGTATGATTGAATATTATTTTCTATGGATCCAGCTTTTGATAATGCTTTGATGAATGCACTTCCGATAATGGCTCCACGCGTATATTCGCAGGCATGCAAATAAGCTCTCCGATCACGAATATTAAAGCCCGTTAGAATGGGATTTGTTAAGTTCATTTGATTTAGCTTTTTCAAAAATGCAGTCGCATCTGTAATCCCATTTTTGCTGCCGGTGGTACTTGCCGAAGAGACAGCATAGATAAACGCACTTGAATTGTTGTCAATTTCTACTATCCTTTCTTCAGCGGTTTGTGGCGTGATTAAAAGAATATTATGTAAATGATTTTTTATAAAATATTCTTTCAATTCTGTTTGATAAATCGCTAAGGGTAAATCAGGGATAATCAAAGCAGAAACGCCTGATTTTTGACATTCTTTGCAAAATTTTTCAACCCCATATTGAAGTATAGAATTATAATAACCCATCAATAAAATCGGAATCTTTACTTTTGATTTGATTTCGGATAGTTGTTCTAAAAGCAATTTTAGTGTCATTCCATTATCCAATGCTTGTTGACTGCTTTGTTGAATGATGGATCCGTCAGCCAATGGGTCGGAAAATGGAATCCCAATTTCCATGAGGTCAACATCTGCATTCTGACAATTCAATATAATATTGGGGGTATCATTGATGTTGGGATAGCCGGCCGTTACATAAATACTTAATAAATTTCTTTTACCCGCCTTTAGTAATTGTGTTAGTTTGTTGTTTTTCATTCTATTGAAAATTAAATTTTTGATGGTATGCATCCATGTCTTTATCACCTCTTCCACTTAAATTCACAATAATATTTTCATGGGCTAAAGGCTTGATTTTTTCAAGTCCAGCTAATGCGTGTGCACTCTCTAAAGCCGGAATAATTCCTTCCAATTGAGTTAATAAACGAGCGGCACTAAAGGCTTCTTCATCTGTTGCATTTGTATATTTCACTCGTCCACACTTTTGTAAATGGGCATGAATAGGTCCCACCCCCGGATAATCCAAACCTGCAGAAACACTATAGGGTTCTTCAACTTGGCCATCTTCAGTTTGCATTAAAACTGATTTGCTGCCATGTAAAATTCCTGTCCGCCCGAGTGTTAGTGTAGCTGCTGAATGACCACTTTTTAACCCTAATCCAGCTGCTTCAATCGCTATCAGCTTTACATTCTCTTCATTCAAAAAAGGATGAAATGCGCCTATGGCATTGCTGCCACCACCTACACAGGCTAAAATATAATCAGGGGATTTGAAGAGTTGTTCCTTAATTTCGTTTCCAATCACAGATTGAAAAATCCGCACCATTTCAGGATACGGATGAGGTCCAACTACTGAGCCGATTAGATAATAGGTTTCTTCTGGATGATTGATCCAATCACGGATGGCTTCATTAGTGGCATCTTTGAGTGTCTTGCTTCCACTATGAACCGCTCTGACTTCAGCACCCAGCATTTGCATTCGTTTAACATTGGGCGATTGTCGTTCTATATCAAGGGCTCCCATATAAACGATGCATTTGAGTCCCATCAAAGCACAAACCGTAGCCGTGGCCACTCCATGTTGACCAGCCCCTGTTTCGGCAATGATTCGTTTCTTATTCATTTCTTTGGCCAATAAAATCTGTCCAATGGCATTGTTTATTTTATGAGCACCTGTATGACATAAATCTTCTCTTTTTAAATACACATTGGTGTTGTAATGCTCGGATAATCGCCTCGCATAATAAAGGGGCGTTGGTCTTCCCACATATTCTTTCAGTAATTTATTGAAATTGCTTTGAAAGCTATATGTTTTGATTATTTTCCTAAATGCCCATTTTAATTCGTCAATGTTGGGAACTAATATTTCGGGTATAAAGGCACCCCCAAATTCACCATAAAAGCCAGTGTCGCTTATTTTAAAATTCATCTCTTATTCTGTTGATTAGTGTTTTTATTTCTTGTGTGTTTTTAAGGCCGGGTTTTAATTCAAAACGACTATTTACATCGACGGCATAAAGTCTATCATCTTTGATTTTCTTAATTTCATCCAAGTCATTCAATGAGATTCCTCCACTGATAAAGTAAGGAATGTTGTGCTTGTATCCGTTCAGTAAACTCCAATTAAAGCGATTGCCAGAGCCTCCATATGCTGTTGTCTTGGTGTCGAATAAAAAGAAATCAC
>JBFFMB010000369.1:0-2716 GCA_041554455.1 Bacteroidales bacterium | reverse complement strand
TCAGCCCTATTATGTTATTATTGATGCTGAAGAAAATGAATTACAAATGGGAAAGCCATATGAGCCAAGTGCTGATGAATTTATGAAATGGCTGAGTAATGGGATTAATGAGTATAAAAGAATTTCTTTTTAATTTTAATCTTTATTTTATAATTTATTTGTCACCTAATTTTGCTTAATATGTGTCATGTTATTATAATGCATTAAATGTTAATTTTTTCATAAGTAGTTGAAGTTTGGTTTTTTTTAACCGGCATCTGTAAAACGGGTGCCGGTTTTTAATAAAATAATTAATACTTTCGTATAAAAATCCTTAAATGAATATTTACCTTATCGGATATATGGGTAGTGGGAAAACCACTGTTGCTAATCGTTTAGCAAAACTACTAAATTATTCATTTGTGGATATAGACCAGTTATTTGAAGAACGTTACCGCTTAAGCATTTCGGATTTTTTTGAAAAATATGATGAGAATGCCTTTCGGCAGATAGAAAAGGATTTAATTGCTGAAATTTCCAATGGAAGTAATCAAGTCGTCTCAACCGGTGGAGGAGCTCCTTGTTTTTTTGATAATCTGGAAGTAATGAAGAAATCAGGGGTAGTTGTTTATTTGCAAATGGCCGTAAAATCTTTGGCTGATCGATTATCAAATGCGAAGAGAGTTCGGCCTATTCTCAAAAACTTAAGTGGAGAAGAGCTTCCTTCTTTTATTCAAAACCAACTCACTAAACGCGAAGTCTTCTATACGCAAGCAAATATTACCGTTAAGGGCGAAAGTATAAGTGTTGACTCACTGGCTGATGCTATCCGGCCCTTACTTTCTTAGAAGCAAAACTACATTTTCAACATGCTGGGTATGTGGAAACATATCTACTGGCTGAACTCGTTCGACCTTATATGTTCCATTCAATAAGGCAATGTCACGAGCCTGGGTTGCCGGATTACAGCTAATGTACACAATCTTTTCAGGTGTTATTTTTAAAATTTGTTCAATTACTTTAGGATGCATGCCTGCTCGTGGTGGATCGGTGATTATCACATCGGGCTTGCCATGGGTTTTAATAAAAGTATCGTCCATGATTTTTTCAATCTCTCCGGCATAAAAATCGGTATTGCTAATCGTATTGATTTTAGAATTTTCAAATGCATCTTCAATAGCCGATTGAACATATTCCAAACCAATCACTTTTTTCGCGGAAGCAGCCATAAAATTAGCGATGGTGCCTGTTCCGGTATATAAATCATAAACGAGTTCGTCGCCTTTCAAATCGGCAAAATCAGCTCCAATTTTGTACAATTCGTAGGCTTGATCCGAATTGGTTTGGTAAAATGATTTTGGTTGAATTTTGAATTTTAAAATATGTTTTGGATCATGAGATGCAGGCATTTCTGCCATCATAAATGCATTCCCGCTATATAATATGACCTCTTGATCAAAAATGTCATCATTGTTTTTTTGATTCACGATATACATCAATGAAGTAATTTCAGGGAATTTATTTTTCAAATGCTCCATCACTAAATGAATCTTCTTTTCAGAGGGCTCATTTACGATTACGATCACCATTAAATCGCCAGTATTGGTGTTGCGAATGATCAGGTTGCGAAAATAGCCTTCATGACGTCTGACATTATAAAAAGTCAAATCGTTTTCAAGTGCAAACTTTTTTATTTCCAAACGAATAGCATTGGAGGGCTCTGCTTGCAAATGGCATTGTTTTACATCCACTATGCGATCAAACATACCCGGCATATGAAATCCCAAGCCATACATGTCTTTTTCTGACATTTCGGTATCGGGATCAAATTCAGTAATCCATTTACGATTTGAAAAAGTATACTCTAGTTTATTGCGATAATTATAAATTTCCTTACTACCCAAAATTGGTTTGATTTCAGGTAAGTCAACTTTAGCAATGCGTTCTAAATTATCTTTTACTTGTTTATGTTTGAATTTTAATTGCTGATTATAATCTAAAATTTGCCACTTGCAACCACCACAAAGACCAAAATGCTCACACTTTGCTTCAATTCTTAAGTCAGAATATGTATGGATTTTAACGGCTTTGCCTTCCATATAATTCTTTTTCTTCTTGGTGAGTTGAATGTCAATAATATCTCCGGGTACCACAAAAGGGACGAAAATAACTTTATCTTCAATTCGAGCTACTGCTTTTCCTTCTGCACCTGCATCGGTAATCTCAACATTTGTAAATATCTTATGTGCTATTTTTTGTCGTCTTGCCATGAAATCAAATTTTTGCAAAAGTACTACTAATTGCTATATAAATAAGTGGCAGATTACAATAGGATTAATTATCTTTAAAGTTCAAATTAGTGTTTGAGTGTTTTAGTGTTAAGGTGTTAGAAAAAATCGATTTTTTTAACCAAAACACAATAACACAATAACACAATAACACAATAACACTTCCTTCTATGCTGAAAATTCTTCCAGTTGAAAAAATCAGAGAGGCCGATGCCTACACCATTCAAAATGAACCCATCGAAAGTATTGATTTGATGGAAAGAGCGGCTTTGGCTTGCTATGAGTGGTTGCGACCCTTTCTAAAGAAAAATAGTCAGGTAAAGATTATATGTGGTCCAGGCAATAATGGAGGCGATGGATTGGCGATTGCTCGTATGTTAGCTGAAGATGATATCGATGTAGCCGTTTGGATTTTGAATTTTACAAATAAACGATCTCCTGATTTTAAG
>JBFFMB010000368.1:0-2722 GCA_041554455.1 Bacteroidales bacterium | reverse complement strand
TCAATGAAATAGGAATAACTAAAATTGGAATGAGTGTGGCTCGCCAGCTTCGCAAGAAAAAATAAATGATTACAACAACTAAAAAGAAGGCGATATAAATGGTGTCTTTAACCTCACTTATAGACGAACGTATGTATTTGGTGTTATCAAAACCAACTTTCACTTTTACATCCTCGGGCAAATCTTTTTTGATGTATTCCAACCGTTTGTATACCTCATCAACAATATCTATTTGATTTGATCCAGGTTGAGGAACAATGGCATTCCCAACCATAGGAACTCCATCACGTTTAAGAATTCCTCGAATATCTTCCGGACCCAATTCGGCTCTACCAATATCCTTAAAACGCACAATTTGATCGCCCGATTGCTTAATAATCAAATCATTAAATTCTTTAGGGGTGGTCATCAATCCTAAGGTTCGGATCGTTAATTCAGTATTTGTTCCTTCGATAGAACCCGAGGGTAGCTCCACATTTTCGCGCGAAATAGCATTTCGCACATCCATGGGTGTCAACTTATAACCCGCCAATTTAACTGGATCGAGCCACAAACGCATGGCATATCTTTTTTGGCCCCAAATCATGACATTACTAACGCCCGAAATGGTTTGTAACTGTTCTTTGATCGTCAACTCAGCAATTTCAGATATTTCAAGCAGGGATCTTTTTTCACTTTCGATGGTCAAAAACATAATGGGATTAGCATCGGCATCGGCTTTTGATACGGTAGGAGGATCACAATCGCGAGGCAATCGTCGCGTAGCCTGCGAAACTTTATCTCTCACATCATTGGCCGCTGTCTCCATATCTACGGAGAGCTCAAACTCAACGGTGATCCTGCTTCGCCCCTGACTACTAGAGCTGGTCAAAGAACGGATACCAGGGATTCCATTAATAGATTGTTCCAAAGGCTCGGTAATCTGCGTTTCAATCACATCGGAATTGGCGCCTGGATAGGAAGTGCTAACAGATATAATGGCAGGATCAACACTGGGAAATTCACGCACACCCAAAAACGACAAGCCCACAAATCCAAAGAGCAGAATGACAATCGCCATGACTGATGCAAGAACGGGTCTTTTTATACTAACTGATGATAAACTCATAGCTAATCGTATTAATTATTCCTAATTAGAGTATCTAAAACGATGGGCAGATTTTCGCGTAATTGCAAAATTCCACTAACCAATAAAGTATCGCCAAATTCAAGTCCACTGGTAATTTGTATTCGGGAGGCTGTACGTAAACCGGTAGTGACTTTCACAGAGGAGGCTTTTCCTGATTTGTAGATAAATACTTTTTCGCCATCCATTTCAGGAATCAAAGCTTCGGTAGGAATGGCTATAGCATTATCAATTTGCGACATTTTTAGGGTAATCGATGCATAACGCCCCGATTTAAATTCTTCATTTTCGTTGGCGTAAAGTGCACGTAAAACGATGGTTCGGGTATCAATATCAATTTTAGGATCGACTGCATAAACCGATGCTTTGAAGGCAATATCGTTAGCATCCACCATAAAAGTAACAGGATATCCAATTTCTATTTCCGCAGCATAACGTTCAGGAATGGAAAACTCAATTTTCAATGGACTGATTTTTATCAGTTTTGCAATTTTTGTTGACGGAGTCGCATAAGCACCTTCGCTAAGATAACGCAATCCAATAATTCCATCAAAAGGGGCGCGAAGCTCAGTTTCAGAAATACGAGCTTGGATTAAATTAATATCCGCTTCAATAATCTGAAGTTCTGTTACAATCTGATCATAACTTTCCTGACTAATCGCATCTTTATTCAGCAATGAGCGTTGACGAAATTCTTTGGATTCTGTCAATGTTTTCCCGGCGATGAGTTTTTGTAATTGGGCTTGCAATGGTTTATCATTGATTTTGGCCAATAGTTCGCCTTTTTTAACACGGGTACCTTCGGTAAATTTTATACTCACGATTTTACCAGAGGTTTCGAATGACATATCCACTTCCTCAGCAGGCCGCAAGGTTCCTGTTGCTTTCACATATTCGCTAAGCTCTTGTGGTTTAATTAGAAAACCGCTAACATTCAGTTTCGGGCGTGCGGTGCTCATCGATGCAGCCATATCACTTTCGCTCGATGAGTTTAAAAATGGTTTCAGCTTAGGATAAGCGATGATAGCCACTATAACGACAGTAATCAAAATCGTTAATAGGCGTTTTGAATTCTTATTCATTGTTGATTAATTTTCAAATAATTGTGCAAAATTTGGTCTAAACAAATTTAATGAATAAATACTTCCATATTCAATTATAATTTCCAATTGCATGATCAATATACATACACTTAATAATTGCCTATTAACAATCAATTTTCAAGGTTTTTCGAATGAGTAGTTTTAAAATTCATCCATTCGAAAAATCTTCAAAATAAGAGGCAGATAAGTAAAACAATTCTCTTAATTATTTGTTAAATTTTGCAAACCCAAGCATTCAAGTAGTATTTTTACAAAATGAGTCATCAAAATCCCCAAAAAAAAGACAGCTCGAATTGGATGAAAACAATTCGTCAATATAGCCAATCAAGCCCGCTAAAGAGCTGGTGGCAAATAATCAACTCTTTTATCCCTTATATTGGATTGTGGGTAGCCATGGTCTATAGTATAACGATCTCTTATTGGTTGACACTGGGACTCGCTGTATTGGCAACAGGTTTCTTAGTTCGCATATTCATCATTTTTCATGATTGTG
>JBFFMB010000367.1:0-2730 GCA_041554455.1 Bacteroidales bacterium | reverse complement strand
GGGATATTTTCCCTTTGATGAATTTTTGGTAAAGGTGTTTTTCCTAAACTATAAATGGTTTTCTTGAATTCCTCGTAAGAGCCATCAAATAAAAACCGAAGTGTTCTTCCACGAGAAGTGGTGTTATCAATTACTTCGGCAACCAAAGTGTCGTCTTTTCCAAAGTATAACTTGTTTCCAATACGAATTTTACGAGCCGGATCAACTAATACATCCCATAAACGGCTTTCACGGTTTAATTCACGTAATAGAAAAACTTCAATTTTTGCTCCTGTTTTCTCTTTTTCGCCGTATAAGCGAGCTGGAAAAACTTTGGTATTATTAATAACGAACACATCTCCGTCGCTAAAATATCCAAGTATGTCTTTAAATGTTTTGTGCTCAATGGTTTGTTCCTTACGGTTTAGTACCATTAGTTTTGATTCGTCCCTGTTTTCTTGAGGTACGCTTGAGATTAATTCGGGAGGGAGGTCAAACCTGAATTGAGATAATTTCATAATTGTTATTGTCTAAATGCCTAATGTATTTAAAAAAGCCGCAAAATTAATAATATTTCGGGGAAAGCAAAATGTTCACGGGGCGCTAATTTAATACATTGAAGAGGCTTTGTCAAGTCATTTAACGAAATCGGTGTTTTTTAACAAAAGTTTAAACTCCTCTACATTAAAAGCATCAGTTAATTTAAAATCACCGATCCGTGTTCGTTTAAGTAAGCTTAGGTAAGCTCCAGATTTTAAGGCGATTCCAAAATCACGAGCTAAAGAACGAATATAGGTTCCTTTGCTACACACAATGCGAAAAGAAATTTCGGGCATTTTTATATCTGTGATCTCAAATTCAGAAATGCTAATGATTTTAGGTTTAATTTTTACTTCTTCATTGTTTCTGGCATATTCATAGGCTCTTTTTCCATCAATTTTGATGGCTGAAAAAATGGGGGGTGTTTGTTCAATCGTTCCTACGAAGCTTTTTGCAGTATCTAGAAGGGTCTTTTCATCAATATGATCTGTTGGATAATGAACATCTACTTCGGTTTCTAGATCGAAAGAAGGGGTGGTTGCTCCCAAGGTAAATGTTCCTGTATATTCTTTTTCTTGAGCTTGAAACTCGTCAATTCGCTTGGTAAATTTTCCGGTACAAATAATGAGAAGTCCTGTAGCGAGGGGATCCAATGTTCCGGCATGACCAACCTTAATTTTTTTTATTCCTAAATAATGTTTTAAGGCATATCGGATATTATTAACTACATGAAAAGAGGACCAGGTATAGGGTTTATCAAACAATAATGCTTCGCCTTTTTCAAAGTCAAAAGTGGATATGTTAAAATTCTTATCGATCATAGGCTAAAATTATACAAGAAAAATGGCAACCAGACCAATGATAAAACAGTAAATGGAAAAGTAAATAAGTTTCCCTTTTGATACAATTTTAATCATCCATTTACAGGCCAATGTTCCAGTAATAAATGCTGCAAAAAAACCGACCAAAAGAGGCATTGCTGCAACACCACTTTCCTGAGATAAATTTTGATCCATCATATCTTTTAGGTTTGCACCTATAATGGGGATCAATACCATCAAAAATGAAAATTTGGCAATCGTTTCCTTTTTATTGCCTAGTAAAATTCCAGTGGCAATGGTTGATCCTGAACGTGAAATGCCTGGCAAAACCGCAGCAGCTTGTGAGATTCCAATAATAAAAGCATCAATAAAACCGATCTCTCTTTTATTCGATTTCGAAAAGTAGCTAAAGGCCAGTAAGAGTGCAGTAAGAATAAGCATTAATCCCACGAAAGTGGTATTTCCCGTAAAAAATTCTTGAATTTCCTCAGCGAAAAATATACCCAAAATTAAAACAGGGATCATGGAAACAAAAATTTTAAAAGCATAAGCAGTCTCTTCATTCCATCGGAATCGAAACAGTCCCTTCAGTAAGCCCCAAACATCTTCGTGAAAAACTACAAGTGTACTTAATACTGTTGCTCCATGAACAACGACTGTGAAGATTAAGCTTTTTTCAGCATTCACACCCAAAAGTACTTTTCCGAGTTCCAAATGTCCACTACTGCTTACCGGCAAAAACTCCGTTAAGCCTTGCACTATTCCTAATAATAAGGCTTCAATCCAATTCATAAAAATAATTTTAATGCCTATTTTTTAGACCGTTTCATGATTGCAACAACTTCGACTATAAATCCGGCAAGAATGAGGATGGGTGCCAGTGTCAAACGTCTGAAATTAAATAGTTTATAACTAAAGACATCGGGGTCGTCAGATCCTCCACCAATCATCAATAATAAGCCCAATACAATAAGGACAATACCGATAATCAATAAGCGATAATTTTGACGAGCAAAGGCAAAAGTAACTTCTTCTTTAAGTTTTACAGCTCCCTTTTGTGTTTTATCTTCAGTAAGATTTTGTTTAGACATTGTTAAAAATTTAATAGCTCAAAAATAATAGCTTTTTTTTGATTTTTGACTGCTTAATAATAAAGATCATCTGTTTTCATGTGCAAATATTTTCGGATAGCAAAATATGTTGAAAGCCATGAAATAAGTATTCCGCAAAGGATGATCAGACTAAATAATATGATAAAAAGATTGATGTCTTGTAATTCGACGAGCTCGGGTAATTCATTAATGGAAAAATAGATAAGAGTAGCGATCAAGAGGATGGCTATAAATGCACTATAAATTCCTTGAAAAACTCCTTTGAAAATAAATGGACG
>JBFFMB010000366.1:0-2738 GCA_041554455.1 Bacteroidales bacterium | reverse complement strand
GTTCATTTTTTTTCTTTTTCTTCCAACTTCTCTTTGTTTTTCATCTCTTGCAGGTCGATTTCTTCTACGACTCCAAGCTCTTCCAGAGGCCGATCAAACTTATTCTTGTCTCCGACGATGACCATCATCAATTCATCTGGACGAATATATTTTTTTGCCATCTCCAAAACGTCCTTTTTACTTACTTCATAGATTTTTGAAACTTTGGTGTTAAGGTAATTATCAGGTAAATTATACACCTCTTTCGACATAGCAAATGAAATGTACATGATGGGTGATAAAAAGCTTAATGATCGATTGAACTCGCCAATTAAACTGTTTTTAGCAATGAGTAAATCATGATCATCCACTTCCTCGTTTCTAATACGAATCATTTCTAAGATGATATTCTCTATCGCTAAATCGGTTTGATCATTTTTGACACTTGTTCCAATTGAAGCTCCACCACCAGCCCCTGATGGACCAATGTTTGAACGAATAAAATAGCAAAGTCCTTTATTCTCTCTTAAATTTTGATATAAATATGACATTTGGCTTGAACCAAAAACTTCGTTTAAAACACTCAATTCAATTTCTTTATCGAAATACATAAAAGCATCTTGCATACTCCAATAAAAATTAATTTTAGATTGAACAGCATTGGGATTATCAATCACAACTATGGTCCTGTTTTTTATTGCAGGGATACCCGATTCATTTTTGTCAATGCTTACGATAGTTTCTCCTTCATCCCATTCACCAAAATATTTATTCATTAAACGCTTGCATTCTGAAACTGTAAAATCGCCCATAACTACTAATAGTGTATTATTCGCTAGCATTCTTTTTTTTCTGAATTTTTGAATATCAGAAATTGTTAAAGTATCATAGTTTAAAATGCGGTCTTCCTTTTTTTCCTCTTTCTTTTTTCCATATATCAATGAATCTAATAAATAGGAGGTTATATTGATTGATTCTTCTTTTTTGTTTTCATTTCCTTTTTTACGATCTAGTTTTTTTTGATAAATTTCACCAGACTCCTTTATGTATTCATTTTTAATGAGGGGGTTGAACAAAAGATCAGCGTACATTTCCAAAAGCATATCTACATCACGTTTCATCCCTCTTATGTTACCTGTATGCATGGATGATGTGAGCATGCCTCCAACATATTTAGTGATGGAATCAATTTCTCCTCCACTATACTTTTCGGATAGCTTTTTCGAATAAGCTTCACTCAATACATTTCTAGCCTCTAATTGCATATCATCATCAAAGCTTGGTTGTTGTGTATTGATTGACATTGTAAACTTTGGATAATTAGGCGTTTTTAATAAAAAGATTTTAAGCCCATTTTTTAGTTTAAAATGGTCCATTTTACCTAAGTCCATAGGAGTAGGGACACCCGCATCAGGTATTTTTGAACGATCAACTTGCGAAAAAGATAATAGCGTGAAGCCTGTTAATATAATGGATAATAGTAGTTGTTTCATGTATTCAGTTATTTCTCAGGATGATAAATGATGGTTGTGCAATTTTGCGGACTGAGGTATTTGTTGGCAACTCTTTGAATGTCAGCTGGTGTAATGCTGGTAAAATTTTCAATGAGATTATTGAATTTTTTAGTATTTCCCCAAATCAGGTAATAATTGCTTAACATATCGGCCAAGGTTTCATTATGGAAATAAGAGTCCATATAGGCGATTTCAAAAGAATTGATTACTTTTTTAAGTTGATGTACGGATAGTTTTTCAAGTTTTAATCGTTCTATCTCTTTTTTTATTTTTTCTCTTAAGTCTTTTTCAGATCCTTTTTTATTCACACTTCCGTTAATATATAAATAGCCAACATTTTCCCAAAGATCAGCTCTGGCTTCTAAAAATTTAACTGTTGAGTCTTTTTTAAGAATGTTTTTGTCTAAATAGGAATAAGTCTTGTCTCCCGACAGAATATTTGAAAGTACTTTTAGTACGAAAGAATCTTTATCTGTTTCAGGCATGCAATTATAGGACATACTAATTCCGGTATTCTTAATTCCTTTTTGGGTCTTTTCTATAATTTTTTCCTTTCCAGAAGCTTTTCCTAAAAAATTTATTTTTTTAATTTTTTTTCCTGCTGGAATTGTTCCAAAATATTCTTGAATCCATTTCTTTGAATCATTGATATCGATATTGCCTGTTAGAATTAAACATGCATTATTGGGAACATAATATGTATTAAAAAATTTTTTAAAATCACCCAAAGAAGCGGCATCTAAATGTTCCATGGAACCAATCATTGAATGCCCATAAGTCTTAGAATCATATGAAGCTGCCATCATTTCATTATAGGAATTCCCCATTGGTTTATTATCATAACGCATACGTTTTTCTTCTTTCACAATATTGCGTTCACGATCAATTCCTTCTTGTGTGATTTTTGGGTGAAGCATACGTTCTGATTCAAGCCAAATACCCTTCTTATAATCGTGAGCAGGAAAAAACTCATAATAATAGGTATAGTCGTATGTTGTATATGCATTGGAGTAACCGCCTGCTGCCATTACTTTTTTATCGAATTCACCTTGCGGAATATTCTCGGTGCCGTGGAATTGTAAGTGCTCGAAAAAGTGGGCAAATCCTGTTCTATCTAGCTCTTCGTTTTTGGAACCAACATAATATTTTATACCTATTACTACATTCGGAGCGGTATTATCAGAATATAAAATTACATGTAGACCATTATCTAAATCATATTCAATAAAATCTAATTTGTATCCG
>JBFFMB010000365.1:0-2749 GCA_041554455.1 Bacteroidales bacterium | reverse complement strand
TTATTTAAAAAGAACAAGAGTTGATTTAGGGATTGCGTATACGCTAACAGCTATCTTCGGAATTTCAATTATGGTTATTGCGGCTGGCGTGAAACCTGAAATCATGAATGGTAGCCAGATGGTTGTTGGAATGGCCGATAAACTGGAAACAGTTGTTGGCAGTTTTGGACGTTGGATTTTTTTGGTCGGATTTTGGGGCGCTGTATTTTCTTCTATGATCGGTGTTTGGCAGGGAATCCCTTATCTTTTTGCCGATTTTTACAGTCAATATAAACCAACAACAAAAATTAACGGCCAATATACGGCAAGCAACCCCTATAAATATTACCTATTCTATTTAGCAATCCCGCCTATGCTTTTGTTGTTTGCAAGCAAACCTGTATGGTTGGTTGTTTTGTATGCTGTTTCTGGATCATTTTTTATGCCCTTCTTGGCATTCACTCTTTTGATCTTAAATAATAAATATAAAATTCTAAAAGATGACGTCAATGGAAAAGTGACCAATGGATTATTGCTACTATCTTTATTAGTCTTTCTTTATTTACTGATGGTGGAAATTCTTAATCGATTTTAAAATCATACATTGCAAATCACAAAATTCAAATAATTCCTAATCATCAATAATTCAAAACAAATCCATCAATATTGGAATTTGTATTTTGATGATTATTTGTGTTTTGATAGTTGGTGATTGTACAATGATTTAATCATTTTTTCTCTCCATTCAAACTGTGAATGATTAGTTTGCCAAAGCCTTGCTTAAACTCATTTCGAAAATCATAGATTGCCCCAAGGATTAAAAGTTCGTTGCTCGATACTTTATCAGCATATTTTTCCAAGGCAATTTTTACTTGATATTCAAGATTTCTAACAATGCATTGATTTAATTCATCCTTCTCATCAATGGCTGGAATTAAATGGTTTAATTCAGCTTTAATAGAATCTGGTTCGTTGGCATAGCCTCCTCTAAAGGCTTTGATCGCACCACAATCAGTATGACCGAGTATCATTAATATAGGGGTTTTGAGATGTAAAATCCCATAATCAACCGAACCTTCATTTGAGTATATTTGGTTCCCAATATTCTCAATGGTAAAGATTTTATTGATGGAAGAATCCAGTAGTGCCTCCGTCTGTACGCGCGAATCAGAACAACAAACTAAGGTGATGATCGGATTTTGTTCGTGGGTAAATTCAGAGAAAAAGTCTTTGCCTGTACGATCCATAAATTGTTGATTATTTTGAATCAGAAGGTCAATGATAGCTTGGTATTTCATATACGGGAATTATTGTGATCAAATTTATAAAAATATATTGAGAATTCTATGTCTTCATTTATATCTCAAATCATGAAGAAAAATTAAAAAATATTGAGTTTGAACGACAGATTTCCATTCTAATATGCGTCTTACAAATCAATATTCGTAAATAATTGAGTTATGTAATTATATTTAGAACTATTTATTTGTTAATTTTTACTAATATAGCATACTGAAAAATACTAAAATAGCATACTGAAAATTGCTCTTAGTTTGAATTAACTAAAATTACTTGCTTGCACGATGGGAATGGGGAAAGCTAAGGCAAAAGATAATCAGAAAATATTGATTAGTAAAGACGTCCAATTTTTCGCGAAGCTTTACGAACGATATTATTCTAATATGGTTCTTTTCGCTGATAGTATTATTTATGATGAAAATGAGGCTAAGGATATCGTCCAAGATGTCTTTGCTGATCTTTGGAAGGAAACCAAAAAGGTTCATGTGTATAATTCCATGAAAACCTATCTCTATTCCTGTGTCAAAAATAAGGCTTATAATCGATTGAAAAAACTCAATATCATCGACCGGCATCAAGATCTCCTTAATGAAGCTTATTTATTTACTTGTGAAACTCAAACTCATACTAATGAGGAACTCACAAAACAAATCCATGAGGTCATAGCGAATATGCCTGAAAAGATGAGAGAAGTGTTGACTATGCATGTGATACAAGAAATGAAATATGCTGAGATATCAGAGGAGCTTGGGATTAGCATCAATTCTGTTAAAACACATCTAAAACGCGCCTATAAAAGATTCCGACAAGAAGTGAATTCAAAAACGTTAATCGTGTTTTTAAGCTTAATCCTCGTTCGATTATTAAATAATTAATTTTTTTTAAAAAAAAATTATAAATCCTTTCACCCATATTCCAAACTAAGTTTATTAATAAGTATTATGACTAAAATCAACGTACATATAGATACGAGACTATTACGTAAAGCTGTTGCAGGAAAGCTTGATGTTGAGGACGCTAAGTTTTTTGCTCGTTGGCTTGATGATAAAAAAGAACACAAAGAGTTCTTTGAAAAAGCGAAGTTGCATTATAGCAAGACGGATGTTGATATCCCTGATTTTGAACCAGCCTATCACGAATTCCTCCATCATGTCATCAAAAAACAAAAACAATCATATTATTTCCGTTTAAAGTTTGTTGCTTCTTTTGCAATTTTAATTTTAAGTGGATATTTTCTTTATAATACCCTGTATTCTCACTCATTTGAAACATATGAATTAAAAGAATTTAGTAGTATTAAACCCGTAAAAGGAAATATTGAACTGGTATTGTCCGATGGTCGTCAATTAGTTTTAGATGACAAAAAAAGCTCACTCATCCCTGAATTATCTGGACAGATTAAAAAAGATGAACATACACTCGATTATACTTCTTTCGAAAAATCTGAAGTTGAGGAATCAAAACCAAACTC
>JBFFMB010000364.1:0-2749 GCA_041554455.1 Bacteroidales bacterium | reverse complement strand
CTATTCCATCAAATTCTGCTTTTTGAAATTCTTCGAGCGATTGGAGATAAACACTGTTTTTTTTCGAAAGCATTGGAGATAGATCATAAGCTTCGTAAAGCCAAATTTGTTGATCCGCTTTTGCTTCCCTTTCATCATAGGCTAAATCATACCAGTTGATCGGATAATGAAAGTCTTTGGTGAATTGAGGAATGCGTCTTACCGAGTATAGGTCGTGGTTTCCGGGAATGACTATGCTGCAATTTGAACGAAGCATTGAGATGCATTGATTCGCATTTCTGCTGGTATAATAAGTATGAGTGTCTATGCTAAATCCTGTAATATCACCAAGACAAATTAATTCATTGCATCCAGATTTCTCAAGTATTGAAATGGCCTTCTTTAAATGGTCAACATCCTCATGAATATCTGATAAGAATCCTATTTTCATTTTTTTCTTATAAAAATAAAAAACTCCTGCTGAATAAACAGTAGGAGTTTAATTTATTTTGGGGTTTGTGTTTTTTAAAAGAAATAATAAACACCTAATAAGAGGCGAAGGTTGCCAACATTATCACTGCTAACAACTGTTAAGTCAGGTTGGGTTTGACCATAGGCTGCAACTGTATATTCAATTTCTCCAGCAAAACGCATTTTGCCTGAATTGAATATTAAACGAGGAGCAACTCTATAAACATAATCAATGTTTGAGCCACGAGAATAAATACTTTCTTCTAATGTTTTGTCAAAGCCTTTGTTTTTGGTATAGCCTGCAAATAAACCAGCTTGGAAGTCTTTGCCATTCGTATGGATTTCAGTCCAAACAGAAAGTGTTTTCGTAGGAGTGTATTCATATTCTCCAGTGATTGGATCAATAATGTCAGTTTCAGCATAGCCCCCTAACATCGTAAGATGTGTGGTGTTTTGTCCAAGAACTCCTTCTAATTTCCAGGTGATGTTTTTTGCTTTTATTTTCATGAAAGCCATGAATGATAATGAATTTACACTTTCGGAAGTTGAATAACCAGCCGCTGTTTCAATTCGAGGAGTTAGCGTTAGGTAATCTGCACCAGCACCAATTAAAAATTCATCTCCATTACTTTTAATCTTTTGGTATTTAAAGGTGAAATTTAATTCGGGGAAAGTGCTATTTCTTAAATATTGAGTTCCAGTTCCTGCAGGACCTGTACTAGAGAAATCTCTTTGCGTCATAGCTGAGAATATAAATTTAAAATCATCAGCTTTTTGCGTTAAACGAATTTGTGGGTTTCTTGAAAATGGTTGAAATGGTGTTCCTGTATTGAAACTGACCGTGCCAGGAAAACATTCTGTAATAAACATGGCATGCCATGTTTGTCCTACCAATAATTCAGTATTTTCCCAATTTAATTTGGCATATGCATGACGTAGTCGGAAGCCATTGATATCTGCACCAGTATGTCCAAAAAAGGCTCCTTCTATAACTGCAGACGTTTTTGCTCCAAAAGCATCGGGTCCACTAATGGCACCCTTTAAGCGGGTTTGAATAGAAAGCATATTAAAATTATCTTTCCCATTGATATCTTTGCCATAATTATCCAAATTTTCAATCATAGGATAAAGATTGAACTGACCTTCGCGAACAGAAACTGTTTGGCGGCTATCGTAATAAATATCTGTCTTAACAAAACCGGTGAATGTGATTCCAAATTTTGCAGTTTCTTGTGCAAATGTCATGCTGGTTATAAACAGTACAATTGCGGTAATAAATATTCTTCTCATAAGTTGGTTGTAATTAGGTTTATAATTGTGGGGCAAATATAAGGTAAATATTAAATCTAGAGAATGTCTATATCTAATAAAAATGAATATTATTATGATACTTATCAATCTTTATTCGGGCCATATAATCTGGTCTTCATTTAAGAGCTCTTCACCTTGATATCTAAGGAATAGCTGAGCTACTGTGAGCACATCTTTTTGGCAATAGTGAACAATTCGATCGAGATCATTCTCTTTCCAATAAACGCTCGCAATATCACTTCCTGAAATATCATCTTTAGGCGTTTGTATATTAAAAACAGCTGCTAGTAAATCTAAAGAAGTATAATGTTTATAGTCGCCAAATTTCCATAACTCTAAGGTGTCGAGATGTTGTACCTGCCATGGTTTTTTGCCGGCTATGTTTAAAATATTCGGTAGTTTTAATCCATTAATAAGTAATCGGCGTGCAATAAATGGATAATCAAATTCTTTTCCGTTATGTGCACATAGCAAATGTTGTTTTGAACTAAAATAGTTTTCTAAAAGCGCTGAAAATTCTTCCAATACTATTTTTTCATCGTCACCATAATAGGATTTAACTCTTAATGATTGTTCATGAAAATAAGCAACTGAGATGCAGATTATTTTTCCGAATTCAGCAAAAATACCTGCTTTATCATAAATCTGATCCGGAGATTCGTTTTCTGATTTTATTAGGCGCTGAGCTTTTATATCCCACAATTTCTGGAAACGTTCGGGGGTGCTTTTATAATCTGGATAAGCAGGAACTGTTTCGATATCCAGAAATAAAATGTTTTGAATGTGTATGTGTTTGAACATGAGTGTTTCTATTTTATATAAAGTTAAACATTTTATAAATAAATGTGGTCTTATTTATACTACTTTTGTAGCCAATGAATACGACCGAAAACGAAAAAATAATCTTGCTAAAAGTTGTTCAATGTGAAGATGGTTCGCATACTTTGTATCGTGAAGATCTTAATGAACATTATCATTCTGTTTTTGG
>JBFFMB010000363.1:0-2752 GCA_041554455.1 Bacteroidales bacterium | reverse complement strand
GATGGGGGCTATTTCCATAAGTTCTTCTGCGGGTTCAGGTGAGTCCAATAAAAATCAGATTGATAAGATTATCGTACAGGTAAAAGAAACCGAGCAACTAATCCCAACCCAGGCTGTTTTAAGTAAATTGCTTTTACGAAGACATCAGGGCATCAAGGATTATGACATAAAAATCCCTGAATTGCTGCTGAAACAAGAGCAACGGACCAAAGATATTTTCAATATCGTATTGGGTGCCATTGCCAGTATTTCTCTGATCGTTGGAGGAATCGGCATTATGAATATCATGTTAGCCTCGGTAATGGAGCGCATCCGAGAAATCGGTGTTCGTATGGCAACAGGAGCTCGTAAATTAGATATTGTCTTACAATTTTTAACCGAAGCAACCTTGATCAGTTTAACTGGGGGTCTAATTGGAATTCTGCTCGGACTCATCCTCTCTAAATTAATTATGCAAACAACGGGGATACTAACCATTATTTCTCCTATGTCCATCGTAATTTCATTTGGAGTATCTGCCGGTGTTGGTATCTTATTTGGTTATATGCCTTCAAAGAAAGCCTCCGAACAAGATCCCGTTACTTCATTACGTCATGATTAAAAAATTAGAACAAATGCAAAAAATAAAATATTCAATCGGTTTATTTCTGGCTGTTCTTTTGATGTCGACAGCCATTCAAGCTCAAGAAGAAAACATATTAACGCTGGACGATGTGATATATATTGCCCAACAACAATCTCCGGATGCACTGATTGCCAAACACCGTTTTAAACGAAGTTATTGGGAATTCAGAACCTATAAAGCAACCTATTTACCTTCTGTTGTATTTGATGGGACTTTGCCAAATATCAATCAGTCGATTGATCGAATCACCAAAGAAGATGGCTCTGATATTTATGTTGATCGCCAACAAACATCCTATTCGGCTAATCTCAGCATTAATCAAAAAGTAGGTCTTACAGGTGGAAGTTTTTTCTTAAAATCAGGTATTAGCCGATTAGACAATAATAGATATGATACGACCGTCACTTCCTATCTTTCTACACCTGTGAATATAGGATATCGTCAGCCTATATTTGCATACAATGCCTATAAGTGGGACAAGAAGATAGAGCCCATGAAATATAAAGAATCGAAACGTAAATACCTGGAGGAAAATGAACAAGTGGCATTAACAGCAACCAGTCATTTTTTCAACCTACTTCGGGCTCAATTAGAAACCGAAATTGCCAAAAAGAATTATGCCTATTACGACACCCTTTACAACATTGCTTCGGGTCGATATAATTTAGGGAAAATTGCAGAAAATGAAATCCTTCAGTTGGAGCTAAATCTGCTAAAAGCGGAATCAGCAGTTGAAAGGTCTAAATTGGATTATGAAAATAAATTATTCGTTTTAAAATCATATTTGCGTATTCCCGGAGATCAAATCATTTCATTGATTCCTCCAAATAACACCTTTCATTTTGACATCAATGTTCAAACGGCGGTTGAAGAAGCCAAGGAAAACACTTCGCAGGGAATTTCCTTTACGAGGAGATTAATGGAGGCCGCCTCAGATGTTGATCGCGCCAAAATGGATGGTCGCTTTGATGCGGAAGTTTATGCCGTTTATGGGCTAACGCAAACAGCTACTGATTTATCGGGAGCTTATAGAAATCCGTTAGAACAAAAACAATTAACCGTCGGTATTCAAATTCCAATCATGGATTGGGGATTGGCTAAAGGACGGATAAAAATGGCACAATCGAGTCAGGAATTGGTAAAAACGGCCATTGAACAAGAGCGCATCGACTTTGAACAAAGCATCTTTTTGAAAGTGATGGAATTTGCTCTTCAAAAAAATCAAATTTTTATTGCGGCAAAATCAGATACAGTAGCCCAAAAAAGATATATGGTCACCCAACAACGATATAAAATTGGTAAAATCAACGATATTTTAGAATTAAATAATGCACAAATCGATAATGATGAGTCACGCTTATCTTACTATATGTCACTTAGAACTTATTGGATGAATTATTATGAAATAAGAAAACTAACATTGTACGATTTTAAAGAATCACAAAAAATAGATCTCGAATTTGACACCCTTATGTAGTCAAAAAATCGACATTAATAAAAAGCCTCTAATATTAGAGGCTTTTTTATTTTTAGAAAGAAAATAAACGAGATGTATTGGGAGTAATTATTTCAATACTTTCAAAAAAAACCTAAATTTAGCTTCTAAAACATCTTCATCATGAAACAATTATTTATTATTGCTTTCATCGCATTTAGTTTGACGGCTACAAGTCAACGAATTCATAATACCGATTTTCAAGAAGCAGAAAACGATTTCAAACTTTGGGCAAAAGAAAATGCTCATGCACTTCCAATGGATGAAGAAACGGATAATTCAGCTTTTGCTGCAATCGGAAAAGCCATTGGAGATGCTCAATTTGTAGCTCTCAGCGAATCGGCCCATAATACGCGGGAATTCTTAAAAATGAATGCTCGTATAGTACGATATCTGGTGGAAGAAAAAGGCTTTACTCGACTAGTTGCTGAAACAGGCTTTCCTGAATCAAAAATTGTGAATGATTACATTTTAGGGGCTGATATCGATAAAAAAGAATGGACTGCTGGATTAAATCCAATGTATAGTCGTTGGGAAGAATTTAACAGCATGATTGAATGGCTTAGAATACATAATCAAAAAGTATCTGACGATAAAAAAGTTCAATTTTATGGTATTGATATTACTGGGGG
>JBFFMB010000362.1:0-2755 GCA_041554455.1 Bacteroidales bacterium | reverse complement strand
GCTATCGCCTAGTGCATCAATCGAAACGTTGTATTTTCCTTGTGGGAACATGAATCCCATGTCGCGGAATCCGTATGCGGAAAGTCCATATTTGTTAGGATTAGCAAATGAAGCTAATTCTGATGTTTGCTGAATTACATCACAAGATGAAATTAACATAATAATTAGTATTGCAAAAAGACATTTTATTTTCATCTTGATAAACATATTGTTTAGCTTTGTATAAAGAATGATTAAAAATAAGCAAAAATACACACTCATTACTAGATTTTAACAAATGTTATATATAAAGCGAAAAGAAACCAACCCCTATTTTAATATTGCTGCGGAGGAATATGTTTTAAAACACTTTTCGGAAGATTGTTTTATGCTTTGGAGGAATGAGCCTTGTGTGATTGCTGGAAAACACCAAAATACTTTAGCAGAAATCAATCTCGATTTCATTGAAGAAAATAAGTTGCCCGTTGTGAGAAGAATTTCAGGTGGAGGAACAGTTTTTCATGATTTGGGAAATCTGAATTTCACTTTTATAAAAACCGGAGCATCAGAAACCTTGGTTAACTTTCGAAAGTTTACCGAGCCTATCATTGGCGCATTAGCCACTCTAGGAGTTCTTGCAACATTTGAAGGTAGAAACGACCTAACGGTTGATGGAAAAAAAATTAGTGGGAATGCAGAACACGTTCATAAAAACAGGGTATTGCATCATGGGACTTTACTATTTTCTGCAGAGTTAAATAAATTATCAAATGCATTGAAAGTGGATCCTTCAAAATTTCAAGATAAAGCGGTTAAATCTGTTCGAAGCCGAGTAACAAATATTATTGAACATCTTGCTCAACCCATCAGTATAGAAGAGTTTGAGAAAACAATTTACGATCACGTTTTAACTTCAGATAAACACGCCCAATTTTATGAATTCTCAGCTCAAGATATTGAAAACATTAACGAACTCGTAAACACTAAATACAACACCTGGAATTGGAATTTCGCTTATTCTCCAAAATATAACTTCAATAAAAGCATTCGATCAAATGGAGGCAGTGTTGACTTTAACATGGATGTTAAAAATGGAATCATCAATAAATTAAAAATCACAGGTGACTTTTTTAGCAATAAGAATATAGAAGATATTGAAGAATTGCTCATAGGGACTCCTCATAATAAAGAGGCAATTGAAGCAGTTCTCAATCAAACACATTTTCAAGAATATTTTAAAAATATCAAGATAGATGAATTTATAATTGGATTATTTTAAACTATACATATGGACTCACAAACTATATTTTCAAAACTCTGGAAGGATTATGCAGAGCTAAATCCATCCGTACAAAAAATACATGACTTATTTACTCAAAATGGGGAGAAAGTGGAGAATGACCACATTGCTTTTCGGACTTTTAATGATCCCAGAATAAATATTAAAGTATTATCGCAAATTTTCAAAAATGCTGGCTATATCGAAAAAGGAGAATACAAATTCGAAGAGAAAAAGTTATATGCCAAGCATTTTGAGCTTCCATCAGATCCGAGAGCTCCAAGGGTTTTTATTAGTGAGCTTAAGCTTGAGGATTTTAGCAAATCACT
Source organism: Bacteroidales bacterium (assembly GCA_041554455.1). Classification (GTDB taxonomy): domain Bacteria; phylum Bacteroidota; class Bacteroidia; order Bacteroidales. Next base: position 1,168 of record JBFFMB010000362.1, on the reverse strand, counting down.
ACAAAAGACAATAATGGAAGTTATTGACTCAATTCCAGAAGAAAAATTAAGATCGGATGATTTGATTTATTCAGGTAGGATATGGGATACCATCAATTACACAACCTATAACAAACTCAGAGAAGAATCGGAATATGCTGCTTGGCTCTATGTATATGGCTTTAGAGCTAATCATTTTACAGTAAACGTAAACAGCTTAACAAAATTCGACTCAGTTGAGAAAGTAAATCAATTTCTAAAGGATAATGGATTTCTGCTGAATGATGCGGGGGGAGAAATTAAAGGAACACCTGAGCAATTATTGGAACAATCGAGTATCAAATCCGAAATCATAAACATGGAGTTCTCGGATGGGAATTATGATATTCCTGGTTGTTATTATGAATTTGCTCGTCGTTATCCCGATGTCAAAGGACATATCTATTCTGGTTTTATTGCAAAATCAGCGGATAAAATTTTTGAAAGCACCAACTTCTACAAAAAGAAATAAAACACAAATATCAATATTCAAAAAAACAAATAAATCTCCATGACCTAATTTCAAATAAAACATAATTATGTTTCGGTCATGGAGCTTGAAATTTGATTATTGTTTGTAATTTGGGGCTTGGAATTTGGAATTTAATTAAGCTTTATGCCTGACTTTAATCAATTAAAAATCAAAGGTGATGTCTTTATAGACAAGACGATGAAGCTATTGTACGCTACAGATGCCTCCGCTTATAGAGAGCTTCCACAAGCAATAGTTCGCCCAAAAGATAATGAAGACATCAAAACTGTCATTGATTTTGCCAGAGAACATAAGACTTCAATAATTCCTCGAACAGCTGGTACGTCTTTAGCTGGACAAGTAGTGGGAAATGGAATAATAGTGGATGTTTCTAAATACATGACTCAAACACTGGAAATTAACACAAAATAAAAATGGGTTAGGGTTCAACCAGGAGTTGTCCTTGATGAACTGAATAAAGAGCTTGCCAAAGTTGGATTGTTCTTTGGCCCAGAAACGTCCACTTCCAACCGCTGTATGATAGGTGGTATGGTAGGGAATAATTCATGTGGAGCTCATTCCTTAATTTACGGGAGCACTCGTGATCATACCCTTTCGGTGAGATGTATTTTGAGCGATGGTTCAGAAGCTGAATTCAAAGCTTTAAGCAAAGAAGAG
>JBFFMB010000361.1:0-2770 GCA_041554455.1 Bacteroidales bacterium | reverse complement strand
GTCGTTGAGTTATGGAAAACAACGCGGCGGACTCTTGTGCTTAGGTGGAATTTGTCGAGTTGTTCCCGAGTCAAAAGGCTTGACAATAACTTTGAGCACTTCATTTTAACAAAATGTCATTTCGGCGAATGAAATGAGGAGAAATCCACTAAAATGAAGTAATTTGTTTTGAGATTTAGCTTCGCTGATTTTCAATTCTCAGTCGTTTTACTCTTTCGAAAAGAAGGTAATTATTTTTTCCGAATCAAACTTAAACCATCCCTTAGGGGAAGCATTACATTTTCCACTCGATCATCTTGTTGAACAAACTCGTTAAATTCGATAATCCCGATGGCTTCTTTATCTTGAGGATGAGGTGAGCTGAGCACTTTCCCTGACCAAAAAACATTGTCGGCCAGAATGTAACCACCCGGACGTATTTTGTCAAAAATCAGTTTGTAATAATTCAGATAATTATCCTTGTCGGCATCTAAAAAAACCAAATCAAAAACCTCCTTAATTTGAGGAATGATATCCAAGGCATTTCCTAAATGATAGATTAACTGATGCTCAATTTCGGCTTCAACAAAATATTTTTTAGCAATATTTTCGAGTTCGGGATTTTTTTCAATAGTATGTAATACGCCATCAGCAGGTAAGCCTTTTGCTAAACAGATTGCAGAATAACCGGTATATGTCCCAATTTCTAAAATAGTTTTTGGACGAATCATACAACTTAACATCTCCAGTAATTTGCCCTGCATAGCCCCTGATAACATGCGAGGCAGCATCACTTTAATGTGGGTTTCTCGATTGAGCCGATATAAGAGATCAGATTCTTTCGAGCTATGTTCTTCGGCGTATTTTTCGAGTTGTGGATCAATCATTATTATTCACCATTATAAATCAATACACTCAATTGTTTTGGATCAAAAATTTCGTTGGCAATGTTTTGTAGTTTTGTTGCATCAATGGCATTGATTGCATCATGAATCTCATGGATACTATCAATTTTATTCATCATTAATAAGCTTCTTCCCATCGAAAGCATTTCGTTAAGGTTTGATTCAAGCGAAATGGCTAATTGTCCAATGATTTGCTGTTTGGCACGTTGCAGTTGCAAACTGCCTAATTTTTTTCTTCGTAATAAATTTAATTCTTGTTTCACCAATCGAATCGATTTGTCAATATATTCTTTATCCGTACCTAAATATACGCAAAACAAACCGGTATCGGAATACGGCTGATAGTTTGACTCAATGTCATACGTATACCCATGCTTTTCTCGAACAGCCAAAGCTAAACGTGAATTTAAAGAAGGACCACCCAGAATATTGTTTAGTAAAACCAAACCTAAACGATTTGTATGATGTTGTGGATACGCTAAATTCCCAATACAGGAATGTGATAAATAAGTTCGTTTGTTTATGCGTTTTTTTTGAGGTTCGTAGGCGATCATTTTTTGTCTGCCATTTGAACGAAGATTTGCAGGAATCTCACTAAAGTGTTTTTCAACCAATTTTATCAGTTTGCCAAATGGGATATTTCCCACCGAACTAATCACCATTTGATCTGTGTGATAATTTTTTTGAATAAAATGATGAATCTTATCTCGAGTCAAGGTTTTTACACTTTCGGGAGTGCCGAGTATATTTCGAGCAATGGGGTGACCATCGTAAATCAATTCTTCGAAATCATCAAAAATCAATTCTGAAGGCGAATCTTTATAGGAGTTGATTTCATCCAAAACCACATCTTTTTCTTTATTTATTTCCTTTTCAGGGAAAGAAGAGTTGAAAGTGATGTCGGCAATTAATTCAAGTGTACGTTCAAAATAAGGATGTAAAAACGAAGCATAAATACAAGTCTCTTCTTTGGTCGTAAAGGCATTCAAATCACCTCCAATATTTTCCAAGCGACTTAATACATGATAAGCCTTGCGCTTTTTCGTCCCTTTAAAAATAACATGCTCAATAAAATGAGCGATGCCGTTTTCGTCTCCTGCTTCATCTCTGCTCCCCGTATTAATGACGATACCGCAATGAGCTACTTCACGAGCATTGAATGAATGTACAAGTCTGATCCCGTTCTTTAGTGTGTGAAATTGATATTCCATATTATTTAAAATGATTGCAAAAATACTATTCGTTGGGATATAATGACTTAAATATTAGAATTAATTATTGCAATGTTATCGTTAGAGAAAAGAGATTCTCTTTTGAAAAAGCAGATTTCAAAGTGAGGGTGGTACTCCTTCCGGATAAATCCAAAATAATGGAAGCTTCCCAAGGTAGTTTCCGTTGGCATCGTATTTATCTATTACCGGAGCAATTCCAATCACTTTTTTTTCAAACACAAAACTAGTTTCATTCATTTTCCATTCTTCCAAAAAACGAATTTTATTGATATCTCGAATATTAATGTGGTTGACAATAATGGTGTCAAATTCTTCGTAAGGGGGATAGGTTCTGGTCAAGGTTTTGTAAATGGTATCAACAGCAAGGGCTTTGAGATCCTCTAATTTCAATGGCTTGTTAAAATAATCAAAGGTTTTTATTTCCTCTGCATAAGCTGCATCAAGTAGCTGTTGTACGAAAGCAAGACGCTCATTTTGGTTGATATTTTCTATCCATGGATCGTAATTTGCATGGGTGTTTGTAATAGTTACATCGTATTGAATTTTCTTCGTAATGACTTTTTTTTCATCATTACGTGAACAGGACAATGAAATTTGAAAAAGAAATATGATCAACAGTAATCTGTGAAGCTGTTTCATTTATTTTATTTTTTT
>JBFFMB010000360.1:0-2772 GCA_041554455.1 Bacteroidales bacterium | reverse complement strand
TATTTCGTTAGCATCATCTTCCTTGAAATAATCTTTGGGTGAATTACTACTTGGCTTCAGCACGAAAAAGGTGTTTGAGTAATTAAAATAAACGGTAGGCTGGATACTAGTGTTACCTCTTTCGTCAGAAAAAGTTATTTCAACACCATAGGTTGATTTCCCTTTTGTTTTATAAGAGAGGGATGTCGATTGACCAAAACTGCTGCTGTTTATAAATAAAAATGCACAACAAAAAAATACTATAAACAGAGGGGGTATTTGTTTTTTCATATTGTAAAAGTTGTAGAACTAAATTAGTATAAAAATACAAAAGAAACTGTTAGATTGAAATTATTTGGCAATAATTAAACGGATAGTAATCATTTTCAGCTCAAAAGCGAAGTCCAGAGCAGCGAATTAAGGGTCAAATTTTTAAAAATCATTTCGAATTTCGGTAGACTGGAATGATTTCGATATTATGCTTTTTCAAATCGAAACGAGCCTTTTCAAGATTGTCAGTAAAGCCTAGAATAAATCCTCCTCCACCAGAACCACAAAGTTTCAAATAATAGGCTGAAGTCTCAATTCCTTCATTCCAAATTTCTTTAAATGCTTCAGGGATCATTGGGCTAAGATTCTTCAGTAAGAACTTTGAAAGGGCCTTGAGATTTTTAAAAAACTCTTTACTTTCGCCTTTTATCAATGACTTAATACAATTATCATTATAAGGGATCATTTCATTTTTAATGAGTTTATAAAAACTATAGTCTTTACATTGTTCAAAAAAAAGATTTACTAATGGCCCTGTTTTCCCAGCCGTACCAGTATTAATTAAAAATATAGCTCCTTTTTTATTATGCTTATTTCGGGGGATACCTACCGTACTCAACTCATCTTTACTTTTGATTAAAACAGGGTGTTTAAGATAACAATTCAGGGGGTCAATGCCAGAACTTACACCATGGAAAAACGATTCCATCTGAGAAAATAATCGGCGTAATTTTAAAATCTGCTTGCTTGAAATATGACGATCATTAGGAATAGGATTGCTTGAATAACGATCATATATTGCAGCACATAAAGCGCCTGAACTACCAATACCAAAACCTTGTGGGATGGTAGATTCAAAATATAGTCCGCGATTTAAATCTCTTTCAAACATGACTAAATCCAAATCGGCAATCAGCTTATCATCTTCATGCAATTTTTTTAAGTTTCCTAAAAATAATTTGAGATGTTTATTCGAAATTTGTGCAAATTCTAAATCAGTGTATTTATTTTCATTAGTAAAGCTTAATTCGCCTTTGAAGTGAGCATAAGGAATCGCTAAACCCATTGAATCACAAATTACACTATACTCACCAAATAACATGATTTTGGCATAAAAAACATCACTTTTCTCTCTCGTCATATCTAATCAATTTGTCGTGGGCCAATCCCCATTTTATCGTCTATCCATCGGTTGTCTTCGCAATATACTAATAATTCTTGGCGTATAAACTCTTGAATTTTTTCTTTATTCTCAGTGGGATAAATCAAATGAATATTAGGCCCAGCATCCAGTGTAAAACAGATTTTTTGCGCTGTTTCTTCTCGATATTCTCTTATTTTTTGGATGATAGCTATCGTTTCCGGTTTCATCAAAATAAAGGATGGTGTAGAATGCATCATCAATCGATGTAAACTCAATGCTTCCTTTTCACAAATTTCAGCAAAGCGAAAGAAATCACCATTTTTTAATATACTGACTAATTCTTTACAATGATTATTCGCTTCCAAAATACGAAGATCCTTTTCAGGATGCTGATCCATTAACTGATGACCTGCCGTACTCGAAACTGCCTTTTTCCCTGAACGAACAATTAAAATCGAATCGTGTAAGTGTTTAAAATCAGGATGCAATTCGCCCGTAAACGGAATCGCATAATTATCTGATGAATGTTGAACACCCCTTAATTTCCCCCAAAGAGTAAAGCCACCATATACTGAACGAGCAGCACTGCCTGATGCGATTCTTGAAAGATCGGAGGCTTTCTGATAAAATTCAGTTTCAGAAATATCGTGAATCGATTTTTCGATAGAAAGTAAGCCCAATGCCAGCGAACTCATGGCCGAGGCAGAAGAAGCAATCCCTGCCGAATGAGGGAAGGTATTTCTGCTATGGATTTCTATTTCAAAATGCTTAAATAAATCCAATCGGGTTTGAATACGTTCAAAATAAGTTAATATTCGTTTTTCAAAATCAGGTTTATGTTGTCCCTCAAAATAAAATTTGAACACTATGTTTTTAGTGGACTTTTTTGTTCGATATCGAATTTCTGTTTCGGTATAGGAATTTGATAAGGTAAAACTTATCGAAGGATTAATACCTTGTTGAAGGCCTTTTTTTCCCCAATATTTTACGATAGCAATATTAGAGGGGCTTTGCCATATGACTTTATGTTGTTTCATTTATTTTTCCAATTTTGAGAGCTGTTAGTTAAGAGCTATTGGCTAATAAGCAAGAGCAACTTCCTCATATTTAAAAACCACTTCTAGGCCTTTAGCCTTAAAGTAATCTTTTACAGATTCGTAATTTTTCTCAGTCGCTACTAAGATAAAATCGCCACCCCATCCGCCAAGCGATTTGATCTCTCCTTGGAAATCCGAAAAATGTGCTTCTTTGATTCGTTTTGTTTCCAGAATACTTGAAATTATGTCCTCATGCCTTTTCATCAGTTTTTGAAATTCGTTCAAATTCTTAGTTTCAGACATTTTCAAACTAATCTCCGAAATCTCATCAACAAAGCTTTC
>JBFFMB010000359.1:0-2783 GCA_041554455.1 Bacteroidales bacterium | reverse complement strand
TGCAACTAATATACGACCGTCGTCATCGTTTTCAAAAACGCCAAATAAACAAAAGTTCAAGCATTTCTGACAAGCGGTGCACCTATCAAAATCAATAACAGGATACCAGGGTTTCCAATCATCGGTATATTCTGCTTTTTTAACACATTCTTTATCGGTTTCAAGGGCTGAATAGTCACCACTTTCAAGCAGATCATCCGCTTTTAGATAATCGATCTCTGTTCCACAATTACAAAAAATAACATAGTCCATTAGCCACTTCATGGCGCGTGGCTGACAACCAATGATCACTGCATTTTTGCTTTCTTTGATCGCAAGCAGATCCAATGGATTACGTGCAACACTTCCGCACATATCCTGAATATAAGTATAGCCTTTATTTTGTTCTTCGAGTTTGCTCCGCAAAGCAGTGATGGTCTCAGGAGCCACTTTCCCTCCCTTCTCACAACCACAAATAAAAATTTGCTGATTCATAGAATGTCAATTTAGGTTTTATTTCGCAAATTTTAATCCTTCGACCACAAAGAATTAAAACACAATACAAATAACGAAAAAAACAGGCATATAGTTTATGCATAATTTGTTAATTAACCGTTAAAATAGACGTGTGGTAGGTATTAGTCTACAAATGGATAAGGGCAATGATGTTCTTTCTCCCTATAGTCTCAAGCTTTTGTGCATTGATAGATGCTAGACGCAAGACACAAGACGCAAGACGCAAGACTTTAGACGTTAGATACTAAATCTTAGATTTTAGATAAGATTGATTAGATCCCTTGCTTTTTGAGTGAGGGATTTTTTCTGTCATTTCGAAGAAGCGTAGCGACTGAGAAATCTAAATTATTGAAAATTGGGAATGAGATTTAGCTTCCTGATTTTCAATTCTTAGGCTGACACAAGATCCCAGAACGGGCTAAAAATGATACAGGACGAAGTAAAAATGGCAAAGGACGACACAAAAATGATAAAGGACAGGGTAAAAATGGTTGAGGACGATCTAAAAATGATACATTACTACCAAAAAATCATGCAGGACCATGAAAAAATGACTGAGAACCACTAAAAAATGGATGAGAACCAGGGAGGAATCATTTTCTGGCCGTCTCTCTTCACTTATCATTCGTAATTCATCATTCATAATTCCGAACTCCCAACTCTCAACTTCGAACTTCGAACTTATCTAGTTTTTCCTTATATTTACTTTACAAAAGAATGAGTTTGTTTTCTCCCCAAAACAGATAGCAGAAGGATTGATTTTTTGAAATATAAAATAAACCAAAAGTTCAACAATACATCCCTATATGGGGGTATACATTGAACTTTGTTCAACATATACACTAGTTAGCAACCATAAATAGTATTAAAGATAATTAACATGAAACATCTAGTTATATTTCTTATTCTAATCCCTCTAATTATGACAGGTCAAAACAAACAAGAAATTGAGCATTTATCACTATTAACTACTCCAATTATTTTAAAAAAGGGGGCAAAAGAACTTTCTCAAGGCACAGGTTTCTTTTTTGTGAAAGACAATGTATTATACTTAGTTAGTAACTACCATGTTATTACAGGCTCTGCACCGGACAAAGGTAAAGATCCAATAGGTGATTCTATTGAATTCTACTTCCACAAAGACAAATTCAATCCGAAAAATGTTAAAAAAGTAACTTATCCATTATTAACAAAAAGTGGATTACAAGTATGGAAATCAAGTACAGAATACAAAAATGCTGATGTTTCCGTAATACTTATTCCACCATACTTGTATGATGGATGTCAGGTAAGTGCTATAACTGAAAAATGGGCAGAAGCACAAATCAAAGTTCGTCCAACATCACCTTTAACATTAGTAGGTTATCCTTATGGGTATTATGACAAACATAATTCATTACCAATTTGGAAAACAGGATCAATTGCGAGTGAACCACATGTTGACTTTGAGGATAAGCCACTTTTTGTAATTGACATTTCTGCATTTCCTGGCATGTCAGGTGCTCCAGCATTTGTTGTAGTAAATGGGGCTTACGAAATGGAACAAGGAGGAACTACAGTTGGTCAAGTACGAAAATTTATGGGTATATATGCTAGCATGCAAATGCTTAGCGAAAAGAGATATCTAGAATTATTACCAAGTAACACAAAAAAGCCAGGAATTATAAATACCGAATCTCTTGAACTTGGACATGTTTGGAAGGCATCTTTGATATTTAATATAATAAACAATATTGATATCAACGAATATGAGAAAACTATTTTAAGTGACATATAAAAACGGTTGCTAACAAAGGCTCATAGTGCATGACGCTAAGTCGGTAAAAAAACATCACGGTTTTCGTGTTGTTTACTGTCCCTTTGGGGACAGGAAAGCCTGCCAAAAAATGGCAGGCAGGCTGCCGCAAAATGCGCCACGTAACCATAGCCAAACCGTTATAGGCAAGTTTGAAGAATAGAAACATACTAGACAGATAGAAAATTCAGCTTTCTATTGGAAATCACTGCTTGGAATATGAACTACCCTAACTGTTTGATTCTATTTTTAGTTTAACTATTTTTACTAACGCTTATTTCAGAACAATACAACATAGGAAATTTTATAAAAGAAGTATTTAAATTTAATTTATAACTAAGAGTTTTATGAAGGAAATCAGATCGATAATAAACTGGGGTGTTTTATATTTGATTTTATTATTAATAATATTTTCAGGTTATGGCGCATTTATTGGAGCGGAGCGTGCACAGCTATTTTTTAACACAATTCCATTAACTATATACTGGATATT
>JBFFMB010000358.1:0-2788 GCA_041554455.1 Bacteroidales bacterium | reverse complement strand
ATTACCAAAAATGATGTCTTTATCATTATCTAAATCAATTATACCTACTAATCCGGGCTGGTTTAAACCAAAATAATAAAGGAATGTACTGTCTTGTCTATAATGATAAGTGTTATCATGATAATTCATTGAGCTTTCTTCGTTTCCTAAGAAAAGTAAAACGCCTGATTTGAATTGGTTTCTTAGTTGTTTTCGTCTGTTGATGTAAGTTTCTTTATTAAACATGATTGTAATGGGTTTATGTTATTATTTATTTTATTTTTTAATTGTGTTTAATTTCTCTAATATAAAATTTGTTTATCTTTCGACAAGCTCAAGATGACAAATTTATATATCATATGTGTCACACTGAGCCAGTCGAAGTGTTTTTAATACTCTTTAAATTCAAATTCTTTTGGAGGTTCAATGCCCCATAAGTGTTTTACAAAATAATCCATTCGCCTGCGAATAACGTATTTATTCCTCCAGGTTAAATCATGATTATCTCCCGGGGTTATAATTAAATCGAAATCTTTATTGTTTTTGATTAATTCTGCAGCTAATCTATACGTGCTTGCCGGATTTACATTATTGTCCATATCACCATGAACAAGCAATAATTTACCTTTAAGGTTTTTAGCCAGTGTTAAATTAGATTGTTCTGAATAATGATTTCCCGGAGCACCCATGTATTGTTCGGGCCACCAAGCTTTTGCCATTCTATGATCATGATTTCCTGCAGAAGCAACTCCTACCTTATAAAATTCGGGATGAATTAATAATGCATGCGTAGCATCGTATCCTCCAGCTGAGTGTCCAAAGATCCCGACCTTATTTGTGTCGATATATGAATATTTCTCAGCCAATTGTTTAATTCCTGTAATGTGATCAGCAGCTCCAATATCTCCTAAATTCATATACGAGAAATCATGAAAAGCTTTGGAGCGCATTGCTGTTCCCATACCATCAATTCGCATAACAATAAATCCCACTTCGGCTAAAGGAGTCCAATGATTCCAAATTCCACGACGAAAAGATTTAGGCACGTTCACCGCCTGAGGCCCTGAATATGAGTTGTCTATAATCGGGTATTTTTTCGTTGGATCAAAGGTTGATGGATATTGTAAAACACCATATATATCTGTTTTTCCATCACGTGCCTTTACTGTAAAACGTTCAGGGTATTTCCATCCTGTTGCCAATAATTTATCGATATTAGCCTCTTGTAATTCCTGAATCAATTTACCATCAGAAAGCCTTCTTAAAACTGCTTTTGGTTTTAAATCTACACGAGAAAAGTTATCTATAAAATAAGTATGATCAGGAGAGAACTGAATTTCATGTTCAGCATCTTCAGGGGTTAGAAGCATCATCTCTGTTCCATCAAAATTAATTTTGTAAAGATGCTTGAAATAAGGATCGCGATCTTTCTCTTTCCCAACTGCTGTAAAATAAACTATTTCATTTTTTTCATCAATACAATTTATTTCTTGAACAACAAACTCGCCTTTTGTGATTTGATTTATCAGACTTCTTGTTTTTCCATCGTAAAGATACAAATGACTCCAGCCATCTCGTTCAGACATCCATATTAGCTTTTCACCATTATTCACTAACTCGCATCCAACCATTTGGTATTCGATCATGGTTTTTGCATCTTCATGAATTATTGTGTCTAGTTTACCTGTTGCAGGATCAACAAAATATAAATCCAGTGCTTTGTAATATCTTGCCATTTGCGCAAAATAGAATTTGCTTCCATCTTTTGTCCAGGCAGGAGCAAAGCCCGACCAATAATCTTCAATTGGTTTCAGGTCAACTTTTACATTTGATTTATCCTTTACATCGAAAATATAAAATTCTTGCAAGGGGATACTATTTTCTCCCGGTAAAGCTCTTTCGTACGACCACACTTTTGCTCTCATTCCATCTTCAGGTAAAGATTGGTACATATATAGTTTTTTAGCATTTCTTCTATCAAGTTTAATTGCCATGAATTTTTTAGAATCAGGAGACCATTCCACATAAATTTCAGGATCGTAAGTATCGCCAATTGATTCATCAACAATTTTGTACCATGATAGGGGTGTTGCATAATCATAATGATCAATTCCGTCGGTAGTTAATTTAAATTCTTCCTCAGTTTTTAAATTACGTAGGTATAGATTATAATTTTTCACAAACGCTATCCATTTACCGTCAGGAGATTTCGACTCATTCTTCTTTAATTCATTTTTCTTTGGTGCATATTCAGATAAAATATTGTTCTTGATATCGTATTTAAAATTCAAAGAATCCACTTTAAATAAAATACGACTCATCTTTTCCTTAAATTTTATCTTTGAAAAAGGGAGTGAATCTGGGTTTATACTTTTATTCAGTTTTTTGCTTAATGCTGTAGCCAGTTTCTGATGATCAAAAGCAAGATTAACTGCATTATCAGAACTTTGTACAAGTTTAAATTGATGACCCTTTTCAAGTTCCGTTTTATACCAAAAATCACTGCTATTATCAATCCAATTTGGATTTAAATATAAATTTTGAACAAGATTGTAAACGTTGAAATGTAAGAATTTTTCAGCCCTTTGATAATCTTCAACTGTACCTTGTGCACATAATAACTTTGTAATAGTTATTAAGAATATGATTAAATATGTTTTTTTCATTTTTTATGTTTGATTGTTTATTATTTACGATGTCATGCTGAGCTTGTCAAAGTATGACAATACTCTTCGACAAGCTCAGAGTGACATGTTTTAAATATATTTTATCTTTTTACTTTTATTTTGATTTTAGGCTTCTAGCTATT
>JBFFMB010000357.1:0-2788 GCA_041554455.1 Bacteroidales bacterium | reverse complement strand
ACTATCGGAGGAGCTTCTCAAGCTGTTGAATGGCGTCTGATCTTTCCCATTTATGCCTTCATTATATTATCAACAGTAATCCTAATCTTATTCTTGAAAGTGAAAGAAAAGGATAAAGGAAGTCAACCAACCACTTTGATTACTAGCTTTAAGGCCCTTAAAAATAATTATATTCTGATGATGGTTTTGGCGATATTTTTCTATGTAGGAGCTGAAGTTTCCATGTCTTCAAAAATTGCCATTTTCTTTAGCGAGCATTATCATGTTGATTTAACAAAAGTTGGAATGATTGGCGTTGGCATTTTCTTTTTAGCATTGACCATCGGTCGGTTTTTGGGGAGTGTCATTTTAAACTGGATGAAGCCGGTTAAATTTTTGCTGATCACCTGTATTTTATCTATTCTGGGTATTGCTGTATTATTTTTTAATAGCATTACTTTGGCCTGGGTTGCTGTATTTTTGATAGGGATAGGCTTTGCCAATATTTTCCCATTGGTTTTTTCAATTACAGTAGATGCTTTGCCTGAAAAAACAAATGAAATTTCCGGTCTTATGGTTACAGCCATTGTTGGAGGTGCTGTCATCCCGATCGTAACAGGATATATTGCTGATATCAGTTTGCAAATGTCATTCATCGTTCCATTGCTATGTATTTTATATGTCAGCATAGTCGCTTTTAAAATTGCTACACCCCAAACTAAATAATTTGCTTCAGATGGAAATGAACAATGATCAACGTATTGTGCTTACACTGGATGCCGGAGGAACAAATTTTGTGTTTTCAGCGATTCAAAATTGCAAAAATATTCTTGAACCCATACATATTTCAGCAAATGCCGATAATTTGGATCTATGCTTAAAAAATATAGCGGATGGTTTTCGACAGCTTCAAAAACAATTAACGGAAAAAGCGGTGGCTATTAGCTTTGCTTTTCCAGGTCCAGCTGATTACCCTAACGGAATTATTGGGGATTTAGGGAATCTCCCTGCATTTAGAGGTGGCGTGGCTTTGGGTCCCTATTTGGAAGAACAATTTGCTCTCCCTGTTTTTATTAATAATGATGGGAATTTATACGCCTATGGCGAAGCCTTGAAAGGTTATCTTCCCTTTGTAAATAATGCATTGACAGAGTCTGGGAATCCAAAACAGTTTAAAAATCTGGTCGGGATTACTTTAGGCACTGGCTTTGGAGCTGGGATCGTACACGATGGGAACTTACTCATTGGCGATAATTCAAATGCAGCCGAAGTGTGGTTGTTTCGTGATATTCATGATCCCAGTCGGAATATGGAAGAAAGTATTTCAATTCGAGCAATACAAAAATCCTATGCGGATGAAAGTGGCTTGCTTTCTACCGATTATAGCCCCAAAGATATTTTTGATATTGCCCAAGGACAAAAAGAAGGGAATTCAAAAGCAGCTGTGAAAGCCTTTGAACAGATGGGCAAAGCTTTAGGCGAAGCCATTGCTAACCTCTCGACCATTATTGATGGAGTGGTTGTTGTGGGTGGTGGATTGGCCGGAGCACATTCTTTGTTTATGCCTTCTGTTATTGAAGCTATGAATGCTAGTTATCACTGGGGAAATAATGAAAACCCTCGCTTGGCAACAGCAAACTATAATCTGGAAAATACTGAAGATTTTAAAAGATTTCTGAAAGGAAAACATACGCAGATTCGTATCCCTGGCTCTGATAAAACAATTGCTTACGATCCTGAAAAACGAATAGGAGTGGGTGTCTCAAAATTAGGTGCAAGCGAAGCGATTGCCATCGGCGCCTATATTTTTGCATTAAATGAATTGGATAAATTTTCTATATGAAATTTTGACTTTATCATTGATTGCTAGAATTTTAAAGTGGATTGCTTTCTGCATTCTTTCTAATTTAAATAACTAATCATTGCAAAAATGGCGATAATGGCAATAATCAAAAGATAGGAATATGGATTCCCAAAATTTAACGTCCAGCCCATACCAACAACTCGCTTTGGGACGAGTATCCGTTTATCGTTCCGATTAACATAAAATAAACCAACCCATTGATCAGAATATCCCGGTGCTGCACTTTCTTTTGTAGAATTTTCAGCCTTATTTTTTAAATGGATGCTGTAGGAATAAATAATCGGTATGACTAGCATTACCATCGCTATCCCTATAACAAAAACATATATTTCAAGATATTCAGGTAAAATGAGGATAGCCAGTATTAAAATGATGCCTGAAAAGAACCATAACTTGCCAATAAAATTTTGTGTTTTCTTCCAACTATTCTCATCCTTAATTGTCCATGGAAATTGATTTTCAGAAAAATAATTAGGCCTAACATTTCGCATATAATTTCCTAAAATCGAAATTAAAAGCGCAATGCAAATGAAAACCAAACTGTTGTTTACTTTTGATTGCTGGATGGAATGCGTAATAATGATAAAGAGACTAGAGAAAAAGAAGGCTAAAATAAATCTTAGTTTATCATATGTTTGGGTTGAAATGGTAAAACTATTACGGCTATATATTTTAGGGATATATTTGAAAAAGAAATAAAATCCGATGGTTAAAAGCAATAAGAGAAAGCCAAATATCCGCTTGCTCCCATAACTATCTGGATTGCCTTCAAAATCAAAATTGTAATACTCCTTAGATGACTTCAATTCATCCCCATCACTTATATATCTGCGATAAGCAAAAACAAAATCAGAATCGTCTTTAATAAATAGATGATCGTTTTGATCGATTATGGTCACTTGTGAACCTAGATGTTTAAAACCCTGTCCTAATTCTAAACCAATT
>JBFFMB010000356.1:0-2793 GCA_041554455.1 Bacteroidales bacterium | reverse complement strand
GGTTCGTATAACGATCCACAGTGGCAAAATAACAATTGGTTGAATTTTGTGGTGCTGAAAGAAGGACGGGATCCAATGGAATTAGAAAGTAAATTCCCTGATTTATTAGCTGGTAAAATTCAAACCATAAGAGGCCAAGACTTTAAAAGTTGGTTGGAAGATGGAAACCGATGGGAATACCATTTGCATTCAATAAGAAGTGTGTATCTCAGTTTGTGGGGAAATGGGATCTATCTCGTAGGATTTGGTATAGTAGCCATTTTTCTTCTAGCCATCGCTTGTATTAATTTTATGAATTTAAGTACCGCTAAATCTGCCCAACGTGCAAAGGAAGTCGGAGTGAGGAAAGCTTTTGGTGCTTATCGGATTAATTTAATCCGCCAATTTCTTTCAGAATCTGTTTTTATGAGTTTTCTGTCTCTGATCATCGGCATGGGAATTGTTGAGGCAGTACTCCCGTTTTTATCAGAATTTGTTGATAAGAATCTGGCGATTCATTATTTCGATAATTTTACGGTGCTTCCCTTACTTTTATTACTAGCTATTATCATTGGAATTATTTCAGGTTTATATCCGGCTTTTGTCTTATCATCCTATGCACCTATAAAAGTTTTAAAAGGTGATATTGATAAAAAAGGAAGTGGTTTAAATTTTCGGAATACTTTGGTGTTTATTCAATTTGCGATATCAATTGCCTTAATCATCAGTTTGATTATTGTTGTTAAACAAACCGAATTACTACATGCTAAAAAACTAGGTTATGATAAAGAAAACATGCTCGTTGTTAGTATGGCAGCAAGCATTAAAAATCAAGAGCTTTTTAAGGCAGAAATAGCAAAAATTCCGGAAATTGAAACTGCAAGTTTTACCAGCAGAATGCCGGGTCGCGGATCAGGCCCTGTTAACCAATGGACACCCGAAGGAAAAGAAGCCACGCTTTTTATGATTCAAATGGCTGATGAAGATTTTTTAGATGCCATGAAAATTAGGCTTCATGCAGGGCGTTTCTTTGATAAAGATATTTCGGCAGATTCAGCGGCCGTGGTTCTTAATCAAACTGCAGCCAGTTTTTTAAATTGGGGCGACACATTGAACCGCAAGTTAAGAGCAGGTGATCAGGATTTTCATGTGATCGGAATTGTAGAGGATTATCATCATCAAACTTTGCATAAAGAAATTGCGCCATTGTTAATTTGTATGGAAGGTGGTAGCTATTATATGCGGTCTCAAAATGTGGCTATTAGGCTTAAGACTGGCTCTGAACCTCCCATCGATAAAATTGAAAAAGCTTGGAATAACAATACTTGGGAAAAGAATACACCTTTCGAATATTATTTTTTTAAAGAACGTTACCAAAACTACTATAATCAGGAAACGCAAACCAAACAATTGATGTCAATACTCACCCTGCTAATATTATTTGTAACTGCTCTTGGACTGTATGGGCTTGCCTCTTATGCAACACAGGAAAAAATGAAGGAAATAGCTATACGAAAAGCTATCGGTGCCTCAGTTACGAGCATTATTTACAGGTTATCCTGGAATTTCACTAAATTGGTTTTAATTGCCAATGTAGTTGCCTGGCCACTGGCTTGGTATTTTATGAATGATTGGCTCAATGATTTTGCTTCACGTATCACAATCTCGTGGTGGATCTTTATTTTAGCCGCCTTTTTATCTTATTTCTTAGCCATTATTACAATCATTTCACAAGCTTATGCAGCTGCTGAAAAAAATCCAGTGGATGTGTTGAGGTATGAATAATGGTTTTCTTTTTTTAAATAGTTTTATCAATATTAGATGATGATTAATAATAGCTTAAAAATCGCGCTCAGAAATTTTTATAAAAAACCTGCCTTTTCCATTATTAATGTTTTAGGACTAGCCATTGGAGTTGCTTGCTTTGTGTTAACCATGGTTTATGTGAACTATGAATTGAGTTATGATGATTTTCATAAGCATAAAGGTCGAATATATCTTGTAACAACTACAATAAGTTACGCAAATTATTCTGTTGAAGATAAATTGCAAACCTCAGGACCTTTGGCCGCAGAGCTTTATGCAAATTATCCTGAAGTAATCGCTTCAGCAAGAACATTTGGAGGAATGAGTTTTGTTTTTCGACATAATGAAAATCTTTTTAAAGAAAGGAACTTACTTTTTGTTGATTCAACTTTTTTTGACGTTTTCTCTTATGAATTTATTGAGGGCTTTCCCCAAAAAGCTTTAAATGAGGTAAATAATATTGTTATTACAGAGAGTATTGCGAAAAAGTATTTTGGAAATGAAAAAGCATATGGGAAATCATTAAGGACCTTAAATGACAATTATAGTGTTACTGGGGTAATCAAGGATCCTCCCAAAAACTCGGTCATAAGTTTTGATATACTTATTTCGATGAGTTCTATTAATATACAATCTGCGTCAGGATCTACGATTTGGCAGCGTAATAACTATAAAACTTATCTTGCTTTGCAAGATGGAGTGCATCCAAAACAGCTTGAATCAAAATTCCCAGCACTTATCAAAGCAAAAATTCCTCAAATTCATGGTCAGGACATTGAAAGTTGGCTAGCAATTGGTAACCGTTGGGAATATCATTTGTGCTCATTGCAAAACGTTTATCTTGATTTGGAAGGAAATGGAGTTTACGTAATAGGGTTTGCAATAGTCGCTCTTTTTTTATTGATAATAGCTTGTATTAATTATATGAATCTGAGTACAGCAAAAGCATCAACAAGGGCTAAGGAAGTCGGCGTTCGACTTACCATTGGTGCATCACGTAGAAAATTG
>JBFFMB010000355.1:0-2813 GCA_041554455.1 Bacteroidales bacterium | reverse complement strand
TTTGGGGCACGAAACATCCACAAAGCAAGAAAAAAAGAAAAAATTATTATGGCAATAAAAATGATTCGATGAATAAATGTTTTTTTCATAATATAGGATTTGCTTTCTCAAATTTATGAATTTATTATCAACTAATTTAATTCTAAGAGAGTCTTCTTCAGAATGCAGCATTTTTGTATATTTACTATTGATTAAGCCATATAAATTAACCCACATTTGAAAACAAAAATATAAGCAGATGAAAAGCATAAAAGGAAGTAAAACAGAACAAAATCTATTGAAAGCATTCGCAGGCGAATCACAAGCACGCATGCGCTATAATTATTTTGCGAAAGCAGCCAAAAAAGAAGGTTTAGAGCAAATAGCAGCTATTTTCGAGGATACAGCAATAAACGAAATGGCTCATGCCAAACGTTTTTTTAAATTTTTAGAAGGAGGTATGGTCGAAATTACAGCATCCTATCCCGCAGGTATTATTGGAACTACTTTAGAAAACCTGAAAGCTTCTGCTGATGGAGAAAACGAAGAATGGACAGAATTATATCCTGAATTTGCTCGTATTGCTGAAGAAGAAGGATTCAAAGAAGTAGCCGTTGCTTTTAAAATGATTGCTAAAGTGGAGAAAGCGCACGTAGCACGATATCGTAAGCTCTATGATAATTTAGAGCAAGGAAAGGTTTTTGAAAGAGACGAAGTCTATGTTTGGAAATGTCGTAATTGTGGGTTTCTTCATGAAAGCAAAAAAGCATTAAAAAACTGTCCTGCTTGTAATCACCCACAATCGTATTTTGAGATTGAAGCAGTTAATTATTAAGAGTTATAATTTTCTGTAATTTAGCTTTTAATAAAAGCGTCAAATATTAATCAAACGTAAATACAATGAAAATAAAAAATTTATTTATTTGCAGCTTTGCTGCATTAGTCATTCTTGGATGTGCCCAAAAAACAAGCACTCCAGCGATTGACAAAAACAATATGGATCTGAGTATTAAACCAGGTGATGATTTCTTTCGTTTTGCAAATGGAGGTTACTTAGCAACGCTTGAAATCCCTGAAGATAAATCGACTTATAATGTGTTTAGCATTTTAAGAGAAAATGTGGATGAAAACATTCATAGTATTTTAGAAGAAGTCTCTCAAATTAAAAATGCCAAAAACGGATCAGCTACTCAGCAAATCAGTGATTTCTATTTTACGGGATTAGATATTGAAAAAATAAATGCTGATGGAGTTTCTCCACTCATGCCCGAGTTCGAAAAAATTGATAAGATTCAGAATATGGATGATTTTCTTGAGATGATTGTTTATATGCATTTACATGGATTGGATCCATTATTTGGTGGCGGGGTTGAACAAGATTTAATGAACAATTCCATATTTAGATATTATTTAGCACAAGCTGGACTAGGTTTGCCTGATGTTGGCTATTATACCAATGACGATGATCGCTCAGTTGAAATCCGTGAGGAATATGTAAAACATATTGCGAAGATGTTTGTTTTAGCTGGTAAAGAAGAAGCTGTAGCCGCTGACTGGGCTCAAAAGATTTTTGACATTGAATTATTCCTTGCCCAGAACTCAAAAACTCGTTTAGAGATGCGCGATATGCAAGGTTTGTATAATTTAAGATCGATTGAACAGCTTCAAAAAGAAATGCCAAACTTTAATTGGACCGCTTATTTTGATAAACTAAGCGATAATGATTTTGGAGATATGATCGTTATGTCACCAAAATTCTTCATAGGCTTAGGAACAATGCTTGAGAATACAGATCTAGAGGATTTAAAAGTTTATCTAAAATGGAATTTATTAAATCGCTCAGCTAATTACTTAAGCGATGATATCGTAAATCAGGACTTCCAATTTTATTCTGCTTTCTTATCAGGAAATGAAAAAATACAAGATCGATGGAAACGAGTTACTCAAACAACCAATGGAATGTTAGGAGAATTGTTAGGTCAATTGTATGTGGATAAATATTTCCCTCCTTCATCCAAAGAAAGGATGATGACCTTGGTGGCCAATTTAAAGATTGCTTTAAAGAAAAGAATTGAGAATTTGGAATGGATGGGTGACATAACCAAAGAACAAGCCCTAGCTAAACTAGCTAGTATGAAAGTAAAAATTGGTTATCCTGATAAGTGGGAAGATTATTCGAAATTGGAGATTAAACGCGATGCTTATGTGTTGAATATTCGTCGTGCTAGTTATTTTGGAGTTCAAAAGAATTTAGAAAAATTTACCAAACCGATTGATCCTGATGAATGGGGAATGAATCCTCAAACAGTCAATGCAGGATATCATCCGATTAAAAATGACATTACGTTTCCCGCAGGAATTTTACAACCCCCATATTTCAATCCAGAGGCTGATGATGCTGTAAACTATGGAGCTATAGGTGTTGTGATTGGTCATGAGATGACTCATGGCTTTGATGATAAAGGTAGACTGTTTGATAAAAATGGTAATATGACCGATTGGTGGACAGCAGAAGATGCTGAAGAATTTACTAAACGTACAAAATTACTTGTTGATCAATATAGCCAATTCAAAGCGACCGAGGATGTATTTGTTGATGGCGAACTTAGCTTAGGTGAAAACATTGCCGATTTTGGTGGTTTAACCGTTTCTTTAGAAGCTTACAAAATGAGTCTAGAAGGAAAAGCTCAACCAAAAAACATTGATGGCTATACCGATCTTCAACGATTTTTCTTGAGTTATGCGACGATCTGGAGAGGCAAGATCAGAGAAAAAGCACTCATCCGTAAGGTTAAAGAAGATGTTCACCCATGGGGTGAGTATCGTGTAAATGG
>JBFFMB010000354.1:0-2820 GCA_041554455.1 Bacteroidales bacterium | reverse complement strand
TGATGCCCGATTCTTTGATGAAATCAATTTGGTTTTGGAAAACACTTGGCGAATCATTATCGAAACCAAGTATAAAGCCTCCAGATACTTCCAAACCTTTCTTCTGGATCTTGAGTATGCTTTCTACCAAGTTTCTATTTTTATTTTGCGATTTTCCACATTCTGTTAAGCTTGCTTCTTCGGTTGTTTCAATGCCAATAAAAATATTGCTGAATCCAGCTCTGGTCATTAAGTCCATTAGCTCATCATCGTCTGCCAAATTTATCGAAGCCTCTGTTGAAAATATAAATGGATGGTTTTTATTCTCCATCCAGCCAATAATTGCTGGGAGTAATTCATTCTTAAGAATTTTTTTATTTCCAATAAAATTATCATCCACAAAAAAAACATTTTTACGCCAACCGATTCTATACATTGCTTCCAATTCCTGAATGATTTGCTCTGTTGATTTTGCTCTGACTTTATGTCCCAATAGGGCCGTTATATCGCAGAATTCGCAATTAAAGGGGCATCCTCTGGTGTATTGTAAGTTTAAGGTATTGTATTTTCTAGTGTTTATTAAAGAGTAATCGGGAGTAGGGCTGTTGGTTAAATCTGCGAAATCTTTGCTTTGATAGATATGCTTTGCTTCGCCACAGATTAGATCATCAATAAATTCCTGTAATGTTAATTCTGCCTCGTTCAAGATAAGATGATCTACCATCATGAACTTTTCTGATTCTTCGGTAAAAAGAGGACCGCCTGCTACAATTATTTTGCCCAATGATTTGCATAGATCAATCGTTTCAATAGCTGATTGCGATTGAATATTCATTGCACTGATAAAGACATAATCAGCCCAGTGAATATCTTTCTTATTGAGATGATCTACATTCATATCAATAAGTCTTTTATCCCAGATCTTGGGTAGCATAGATGATATCGTTAGTAAGCCTAAAGGTGGGTTTACTGCTTTTTTGGAGGTAAATTTTAAGGCATGTTTAAAGCTCCAGAATGTATCGGGATATTTTGGATAAATTAATAATATGTTCATTGTTCTCACTTTTTTTAGCCATTTATACAGCTTTCTGTAAATTGCTTTCTGGACTGGATGTTGCCCATATGATATTGGATTTCAATCTTGCTGATTGTGTGGAAGCTTGATAATACTCTGATATAACATCAATAATTGTTTCTTTGACAGATTTAATGGCCGTAGCTAAACTTCCTTTTTCTCCGATGAATGAAAAACCTTGGGATAAGTCTCCTTTTGCTGCGCTAAACAATGCTTCAGCAATGCAGTAGGGTACGTTTTTATAATTACAACTTTTTAAACATTGCCAAGGGCAAGAAACAGGCTTCGTCAAGCCATTCATAATTTGTTCTACAAACGTATTCTTAATAACTCTTCCTGGCAAACCAACCGGACTCTTAATAATGACAATATCTTCTTTTTTACAATTGAGATAGCTTTCTTTAAATGCATGATCTGCATCGCATTCGTGGGTTGTTACAAATTTACTCCCCATTTTTACAGCACTTGCCCCATACTGTAAGGCATCAAATACATCTTGTCCTGAATAAATTCCACCGGCTGCTATAATGGGGATTTTTCTTTCAACGAGATCTTCAAATTCTTTCATGATGGGGATTGTCTCTTTAATGATCTTTTGCAAATCATTTTTCGGGTCATTAAGTTCATCATGTTTATACCCCAGATGTCCACCGGCTTTTGGTCCCTCAATAACAATGGCATCCGGTACGCGATTGTATTTTGAAAACCAATACTGAAAAATCAGTTTAGCTGCCTTGGCAGAGGATACTTTTGGTACGAATTTGGTTTTTGAATTTTCGAGTATGGAAGCAGGAATTGTTGATAGAATTCTTAAAGGTAAGCCCGCACCCATAAATACAACATCTATCTTTTCCTCGAGAGCGACATTTAATAAATCATCGAAGTCAGTTATAGCTAGCATTAAATTTACGCCAATAATCCCCTTCGTCTTTAAACGAGCTTTTCGTATCTCTTTGCGAAGTGCTATTTTGTTTTTTTCTTTGAAATTTCGTTTGTAATCTGGTTCTGTCATTCCAATTCCAACAGCTGATATAACACCTATACCTCCTTCGTTAGCTACTGCCGATGCTAAACCTGATAGCGAAATTCCAACTCCCATGCCTCCTTGGATGATAGGTAATTTTATTCGTAAATCTCCAATGTTAAATCCATTCATAATGCCTGCTCTTTTTATTTAAAGAACAAACTTATTTTATTTCAGGCTTGATGAAAAATAATAGGGGTGGATCTGGTTTTATAGGGCTGGTCTATTCGTTTTAGGGCTGAAAAACAAGTCTGATTCTAAATAATATCGTGGAGCTTTTTAACATATATTCTAGATACAGGAATAGAATCCTCCATATTCTTAAAAAATACACGATAGCCTTGATAGTTTCCTTCTATTTTTTCAATATGATTAATATTGATCAGATGAGAGCGATGACATTTGAATATAAACTCATATTTATTGAATATTTCTTCGGCCTTGTTCATGCTTGTTCGTACCATTTGCTTTTTTACTGTTTCTTTTTCTAACCAATACACTTCAATATAGTTTCCGGCCGAGCGAATATTCAAAATCGAGACGACTTTTAATGTTAAACTATCTTTCTGATAATCTGAATCGATAGTGACAATAATATCTTTGATTGATTTTTTTTCTTCAATTTTTTTATTGAGCTCGTTTGCTGTTTTCTTATATGTTTTTAATAATCGCTCTTGATTGATTGTAATTAATATTGAAATGGGTAGCAGCCCCATAAGCAAAATCTGAAAAATGGTAGTGA
>JBFFMB010000353.1:0-2822 GCA_041554455.1 Bacteroidales bacterium | reverse complement strand
TCTTTTGGAGAAGACAGAGAGAATGTCAGTCGCAAAGGGATCATGTATATGAAAGGTTTGCAGGATGAAGGCATTATTGCTACTGCTAAACATTTTCCTGGTCATGGAGATACCGATACTGATTCGCATGAAACCTTACCAATTATTAAACACTCAAAAGAACGACTTAAACAAATTGAGCTATACCCTTTTGAACAATTGATAAAAGAAGGTTTGGGAGGTATTATGATCGCCCATCTTTATGTTCCTTCATATGAAAAAGGAGATAATATTGCATCCACACTTTCTAAAAATTTAGTAACAGGTCTTTTAAAGGATGAGATGGAATTTGAAGGCCTAATTGTAACTGATGCCCTTGAAATGAAAGGAGTTACAAAATATTTCAAACCAGGCGACATCGAATTGAAAGCATTGGAAGCCGGAAATGATATTTTATTATTACCACAAGATGTACCAAAAGCAATTCGCAAAATCAGTAGGGCTTTAAAAAAAGCTGATATTGATAGCAGTTTGATTGAACAAGCATGCAAAAAAATTCTATCGTATAAATACAGAGCAGGATTAACAAACACACCCATTGTTAAAACAAGCAATATTGTTAATGATATCAACAATAGAAATTCAACCTATTTAAATCGTAAATTGTATGAGGAAGCGTTGACTATTGTTAAAAATCAAGATAACCTACTTCCATTAAAAGAGCTTGATTCAATCACTATAGCGAGCTTGGTTATTGGGGAAACCTATAAAGGAATATTTCAAGAACGTTTAGAATCTTATGCTCCGATAGATCATTTTTATACAAGCCCTGAGCTAAGTGTCAATGAACAAAATACACTTCTCAAATCGCTCAAAGATTATGATTTAGTAATCGTAGGAATACAAAAAACCAATATTTCTGCCTACCAGAAATTTGGGATTACTCAATCTTGTATTGATTTTGTTAATTCGCTTCAAAAACAAAATCAAATCGTTTTAGATATTTTTGCCAACCCCTATTCTCTCGCGTATTTTAATACGGAAAACATCCCGGCAGTTGTGGTTTCTTATCAAGATAATTTTGATACGCATGATTTATCAGCTCAATTAATTTATGGTGGTATTGAGGCCAAAGGCAAGCTACCTGTAAGCGTTAATGATAACTTTCCAGTTCATACAGGACTAAAGTCTGAGGTGACCCGTTTAAAATACACCTCGCCCGAAGAACTGAACATATCACAATTTGACCTCCTGAAAGTGGACTCAATCATTCTTCATGGGATTAATGAAAATGCCTATCCGGGTTGTCAGGTTATGGCCATAAAAGACGGAAAAGTATTTTACCAAAAAAGTTTTGGAAATCATACATATTCAACAAACAATCCTGTTCAAAACACCGATATTTACGATATTGCCTCTATAACAAAAATCACAGCTACTACCCTATCAATAATGAAATTTTATGAGGAAAATAAGCTGGATATCGATCAAAAAATATCTCACTACTTACCTTTCTTTTTAGGAACAAATAAAGAAGATATTATTTTCAGAGATCTGCTAACTCATCAAGCGAGATTTCAATCATGGATCCCTTATTTTAAAGCAACCATACTTGAAAATGGTAAATTAAATACAGACATTTATCGAACAAAGATATCGGAAGAATTTCCAAGACGAGTCGCTGAAAATCTTTATATCCGAAGAGATTTTGCCTACCGAATAATGGACAGTATTATCATTTCTCCATTACGCGAAACGGATGAATATAAATACAGCGATCTTGGATTTTATATTTTAGCTAAAGCCATAGAAACCCTAAGCAATCAACCTATTGACGAATATGTTCAGGCCCATTTTTATAAGCCTTTGGGTCTAACAAGCATGGGATTCCGTCCAAGAGAACGTTTTCCTCTATCGCGCATAATCCCTACCGAAAATGATACTTTTTTTAGAAAACAATTAATCCATGGAGATGTGCACGATCCCGGAGCAGCAATGCTAGGAGGTGTTTGCGGTCATGCAGGACTATTTTCAGATGCGAATGATATTGGCGTTATTATGCAAATGCTTCTTCAAAAAGGCACCTATGGAGGTAGCAAATATTTTGAAGAAAACACGGTTACTGAGTTCACCCGCTATCAATTCCCTTTAAAGGATAATCGTCGTGGTTTGGGCTTCGATAAGCCATTGTTAGAATACGATATTGATGGGCCTAATTGCAAGAGTGCCTCAGCCGAAAGTTTTGGTCACTCTGGCTTCACTGGCACATTAACTTGGGCAGATCCTAGTAATGGATTGATTTATGTTTTTCTTTCAAATAGAGTGCATCCAAATGCCTCAAATCCTAAGATTTATCAATTAGACATTCGGACTAATATTCATGAGGCATTTTATGAAGCCATACGTAATTCGGAGAAATAAAAAAGGCCAGTAAAACACCAGCCTTTTTTTAAAACTAAAACGTACTATTGAAACAGAATCTCTGTTTCGGGTAATGAAAATTTATTCCATTCAATATTCTCGCCAGTCCTAAAAAACTTTGATAGTGGCGAATTCTTTATAGGGAATGTCCCTGATAAATTATTTTTGAGCGCTTCAGTATCAAATCCCAAATAGCTGTAACTTCCATAATGCATCAACTTACGAGCCATCTTTAGGATATTATCAGCATTGCTCGAATTCAAATAAACAATCGCCTGTTCAACATTTTTAGGATTTGGAACAGTATATACCAAAACTCCATTTTCATTGAACGCTTTCATTTTATCTAATAATGATTGTTCGAGTAATCCATCATACATTTCATCAACAGATATCATTTTATTGAATTGATTTTCCTTACC
>JBFFMB010000352.1:0-2823 GCA_041554455.1 Bacteroidales bacterium | reverse complement strand
ATTGTTATATATATAACATTTGATAATTTATTACTTTTGTGATAGAACCTTATAGTTTAATTAAATAATTAATTACTAAACTATTACAAAACTAATTAATATGACTTTTGACCTAGAAATGATTCAAATGCTGTATGCTCGTATAGCAGAAAAAGTAGATCACGCCAAAAAAATTAGCGGACAGCATTTTACCTTAGCTGAAAAAATATTATATGCCCATCTTGACGAAGGTTTAGCTTCACAAATGTATCAGCGAGGAGGGTCTTATGTTGATTTTCGTCCCGATCGTGTTGCCATTCAAGATGCAACAGCACAAATGGCCCTTTTGCAATTTATGCAAGCAGGAAAATCAAAAGTGGAGGTTCCCTCAACGGTTCATTGCGATCACTTAATTCAAGCAAAACTAGGCGCAAAAGAAGATTTAGATACAGCTAATGTCAGCAATAAAGAAGTCTATGATTTTTTGAGTTCGGTTTCTAATAAATATGGCATTGGTTTTTGGAAACCCGGCGCTGGTATCATTCACCAAGTTGTAATAGAAAACTATGCCTTCCCGGGAGGTATGATGATCGGTACTGATTCTCATACGGTAAATGCAGGTGGGTTAGGGATGATTGCCATAGGTGTTGGCGGAGCCGATGCCGTAGATGTGATGGCAGGAATGCCTTGGGAATTAAAATTTCCTAAATTAATAGGGATTAAATTGACTGGAAAATTGAGTGGATGGACTTCAGCTAAGGACGTTATTTTAAAAGTAGCGGGAATTTTAACAGTTAAAGGTGGTACAGGAGCCATTGTTGAATACTTTGGTGAAGGAGCCGAATCCATTTCATGTACCGGTAAAGGAACCATTTGTAATATGGGAGCCGAGATTGGTGCAACAACTTCTATTTTTGGGTATGATCAAAAAATGAGAGAATATTTATTAGGTACAAATCGTGAAGATGTTGCCTTAGCTGCTGACAAAGTTGCTGAGTATTTGAATGGCGATCCTGAAGTTTATGCCAATCCTAATAAGTATTTTGATGAGGTGATTGAAATTAATCTGAGTGAATTAGAACCTCATATTAATGGTCCATTTACACCGGATTTAGCAACTCCTCTTTCCGAATTTGCAAAAGCAGTTAAAGACAATAATTGGCCACAAAAACTAGAGGTTGGCTTAATTGGTTCTTGTACCAATTCCTCCTACGAAGACATCAGTCGCGCAGCCTCGGTTGCTCAACAAGCAATCGATAAAAAGTTGAAGGTTCAATCTGAATATACGGTGACACCGGGTTCGGAATTAGTTCGATATACGGTTGAACGGGATGGGTATTTATCAATATTTGAGAATATTGGAGGTGTTGTTCTTGCTAATGCATGCGGGCCTTGTATTGGACAATGGGCTAGGCACAATGCTGACAAAGGAGAACGAAATTCAATCATGACTTCCTTCAATCGTAATTTTGCAAAACGAAACGATGGAAACCCTAACACACATGGATTTGTTGCGTCTCCCGAAATTACGACTGCTTTTTCTATTGCTGGCGATTTGACCTTTAATCCAATGACCGATTATTTAATTAATAAGGATGGTGAAAAAATAAAATTAGAGGAGCCTCAAGGAATTGAACTTCCTATAAAAGGGTTTGCGGTTGATGATAATGGATATCAGGCACCGGCTGAAGATGGAAGCCAAATTGAGGTTAAAGTTGATCCTGCTTCTGAGAGATTACAATTACTCACTCCATTTGATGCCTGGGATGGCAAAGATATGCTTGGATTAAATCTTTTGATAAAAGCCAAAGGCAAATGTACAACGGATCATATTTCGATGGCGGGTCCTTGGCTAAAATTTAGAGGTCATCTCGATAATATTTCAAACAATTTGCTGATTGGAGCGGTCAATTTTTATAATGAAAAAACTAATGCCATCAAAAATCAGCTAACTGGCGAATACCTCCCTGTGCCTGAAAGTGCTCGCACTTATAAATCCATGGGACATGCATCAATCATTATTGGAGATGAAAATTACGGGGAAGGATCATCGCGCGAACACGCTGCTATGGAACCTCGAAATTTAGGTGTTAAAGCAGTGCTTGTGAAATCTTTTGCTCGTATTCATGAAACTAATCTGAAGAAGCAAGGAATGATGGCCTTGACATTTTCCGTTAAAAACGATTACGATAAAATTCTGGAAGATGATACGTTTGATATTTTAGGATTAACGAATTTTGCTCCTGGAAACCCTTTGCGAATCCTTATTCATCATAAAAATGGATCAAAAGAAGAAATAAGTGTAACCCATTCATATAATCAGAGTCAAATTGAATGGTTTAAAGCAGGTAGTGCTTTAAACTTGATTCAATCACAAAATGAATAGTGTTATAAAATCTTCTTCGTATGAAAAAATCAATCAAGTTTTTTAGTCGCATTTCCATTGCTGCCGTTATCTTATTATTGTTTAGTTCATGTGATTGTATACAGGGCGAAGGTCCTATTCAATCTGAAAATCGTGATCTAAATTCATTTGACGGAATTGAATTAGATATTGCTGCTCGTGTTTATTTGGAGAAATCGGATACGTTTAAATTCAGGATTGAAGCCCAAGAAAATTTGCTCAAAGAAGTTGAAACATTTGTATCAGCGGGTATGCTCCATATACAATACCAGAGTTCATGTGTAACTTCCCGAAAGGATATTCGGATTTATATTAGCATGCCAGAACTGACTGAAATAGAACTAGGAGGTTCGGGTGATGTGATTGGTTCGGGGGTGTTTGAATGTAAAGATTTGAAATTAAAAATTGCTGGATCAGGAAGTATTGATTTGGAAGCAATT
>JBFFMB010000351.1:0-2828 GCA_041554455.1 Bacteroidales bacterium | reverse complement strand
GCTTCTAATCCATTTTCAGCCATGGTAACTTTATGGCCTTTGTTTTTTACAAGACGTGAAATTAATTTTTGGTTTAATTCATTATCCTCTGCTATTAAAACATTTAATGATTTAATATCTGTAATAGGGAAATTTAGATGCAATTTGCCTTGCTCAGTTGTTGAGCTTTCTTTGGTTTTTTTGGTGTTAAATCGTATGTTGAAATAAAATGTACTTCCCGATTGTAATTTACTTTTAACCCAAATTTTCCCACCTAATTTTTCGACTAATCGTTGAGTAATTGCAAGCCCTAAACCGGTTCCTTCATAGGTGCGTTTTGTAGAGGAATGAGCTTGAGAAAATGAATCGAAAATGTTTGCCAGTTTATCCTCCTGTATGCCTATCCCCGTATCTTCCACTTTAAAAAGGATGTCGCAACAATCTTGCAGCTCAGAATCTTGATTTGAATAGAACTCGGCAGTAAGTTTACAACTTCCGTTGCGTGTGAATTTTAAGGCATTCCCAACAATATTATATAAAATCTGTTTTAGATGAACAGAATCGCCAATTAGAATTGATGGGATTTTATCTTCAATTTTACTCGTTAAAACATTCCCCCTTTTTTCAGCTGTAGATCTGAATGAATCTATCACTTCCTTGATAACCACTCTGAAATCAAATTCTTTTTGGCTGATTTGTACTTTCCCAGCTTCGATCTTTGATAGATCAAGTATGTCATTGATTACGGTCAATAAATGGTTGGATGCGCTTTGAACTAGTTCAATGTATTCAATTTGTTCTTCGTCTAGATTCGTTTCAGAAATTAGGCTGAGCATTCCGATAATAGTATTCATCGGAGTACGAATTTCATGACTCATATTTGCCAAGAATTCACTCTTTACCTGATTGATTTTTTCTGTTTCTTCAATTTTCAGAAGTGCGTCTTTATAGAGTTGTTGTAAGTTTTCTTTAACTTCGGTTGGCTTTTTGTTAGGATGAGCTGTGAAAGATTGAAATATTTTTATAAATGTGTCAGCGTCATTTTTCCAATAATGTACATAATCAGAAATTTCATTCAGATCAGATTTAGAACTAGACTCCGTTGTTGCAATAATTAAGTGGAAATTTAGTTCCTTTTTTAATCTAGAGAGATCTGTGATATTTATTTGATCAGAACTCTCTGAGAAGATTAACACAATTAATGGCTTAATCTTTTCAATCTGTGAAATGGCTTCACTGAGATTTGTATTTAAAATAATATCTAATCCAGTTTTTTGTAAATGAGGAAATAATTCATTTGCAAAATCAGTGTTGTAGTTTATTAAATAAGTAGATTGTTTATCCATCACAGTTGAAATATAATCGTGGGTTAGTTATATTGTTATGTAAAGTTAATAATTTCTAATATTAATTAACCATAAATATAAATAGTAACCCCTTATTCTGAAAAATTTATAAATACTTACAAACGTCAGCCATATAAATAATTTCAATAATTTTGCGTTAATCAATAACTATGCAGGTTTCTATTAATAAATACTCTCAAGAAGTACTAGTTTTTAAACTGGTGTTAATCCTCATGTTTTTTTCAAAGAGTCAATTAAGCGCTCAAATTGGTGGCGATAATACCTATGAATTTTTGAATTTGACGACATCTGCTCGAGTGGCTGCAATTGGAGGTGAGTTTTTAGCTGCTCACGATGGGGATATTAGTTTAGCACTGATAAATCCATCTATCATTTCGAAAGATATGGATGGAGATATGGGGCTTAGTTTTGTAGATTTCTACTCTAATATCAGTTATGGATTTGCCAGTTTTGTAAAATCATATGAACGAATAGGAAGCTTTGCTGCAAGTATCCAATATGTTAACTATGGGAGTTTTGACTATGCCGATTTTTCTGGCGATTTACAAGGAACGTTTAGTGCGAGTGAAATGGCTTTGGTTTTAGGATGGGGCCGTCAATTAAGTCCGAAAATATCAATAGGTGCAAATGCAAAGTTTATTTATTCTTCGCTAGAAAGCTATAAATCGTATGGATTGGCTCTTGATTTGGCTTCAACATATTATGATAACTATTATGAGTTTACGGCATCATTAATTATTAAAAATATTGGACGACAATTATCCAGCTATCGTTCAGGAAACAGCGAACCTTTGCCATTTGAAATACAATTAGGCGTTTCAAAAAAACTTTCGCATATCCCGTTTCGTTATTCAGTCGTGTTTACGCATATGGAAAAATGGGATTTGACTTATGAAAATCCGTTATATGTGCAAAGCATTATTGGTGCGGATGAGAATAAGGATAATTCGGCAAATATTGGACAGAAGTTTTTTAGTCATATTGTTTTGGGTGGCGAATTTAATATCACGGATAATTTTGTGATTCGTTTGGGATATAATTATCGTCGTCGTCAGGAAATGAAAGTCGAGGCAAGAACCTCTACCATAGGATTTTCTTGGGGCTTTGGTTTTCGTGTATCAAAATTTCAATTTAACTATGCTCGCTCAACCTATCACCTAATTGGATCTCCCAATTATATAACCATAACTACGAATATGGATGAACTTTTTAGATATTAGTATTTTGATCTTTTACACCTGGACTCATCGCAATTTTTCATAATTTTACATAAAGCAGATTTTCAAAATGAAAATAAAGATTGATACATATGCAGGTTTTTGTTCGGGGGTTATTCGCGCTATAAAATTCGTTGAGCAGGAATTGAAACAAAGTCAGCAATTGTACTGTTTAGGCGAAATTGTTCATAATGAAGCAGAAGTAAAACGTTTGTCAGACAAGGGTTTGAAGGTGATCGATTATGATGAGTTTGAAAATTTAAGG
>JBFFMB010000350.1:0-2828 GCA_041554455.1 Bacteroidales bacterium | reverse complement strand
ATGGACTTCAAAACGATTTAAAACATGCTGAAAATTACAAGCCAAGTAAAGTTGCTGTGCCTGCTTTAATCACCCACAGCCGTGTTGATAAAATTGTAGATTTTAATCATGCAAAAACCTTAAAAAACAAATTACGGATAGCTGAGTTATATGAATATGATGGTTTCGGACATGCTTTTTTCTTCGGTAAGGAATGGGAAAACATCAATCATAAAATGTTGGCTTTTTTAAGAAAATACGAGAATGAAGCGAATTTTATTTCAAACCCCCAAATCACACTCTTAACGTCAGAGACATGGGTAAGTAAAATTAATGGTGCTTTATTAAAAATCAATATTGACGGTAGTTTTAATCTTGATTTTCCAGGTGTTGATGAAGATAACAACATTAAAGGCAGCATTAAAATTGATGGCAAAACCATTACTTTCTTGGTCAAAGACAACGCCAAATATTGTAATAATTTGGAAGGAAAATATGATTTTGTAATTCGAAAGGATGAATTAGCACTTACAGTGATAAACGATAGGTGCCTATCTAGAAAAGAGCATTTTTCTGAAGCTTGGTTTAAGCTCTAGGCTTAATAATAGACCTCGGCTTCAAACTTAGCATTATTCTTTTTTCCATCTGTTACTTCAAGCGAAAATTTATTTTTTCCCTTTTTCATATGCTCATCAATATAATAGACGAGTCGCTTAACTTTTGGATCATACTCCATTAAAATCCATTTATTGTTCAAACTTGCACGATAAGTATTGATTCCCGATAAATCATCTTTTACTTCAAAGGAAATTTTCTTATAACCATGAATTTTTTTTCCTGAATGAATATTCAAAGCTGTAATTTCAGGTGCAATAGTATCAATCATAATCGCAAAACTTCCTAACTGACTTGGAGATGCTTTCACAAAATCATCTATCAAAACACCACCAATAGCAGATGGTTCTGCATTATCAAGATTAACGATCAAAGCCTTAGATTTATATTTTTCAGGAAGATTCTTAGTTTTAAGCTCCAAGGTGTATGAGCGGTGAACAGGAATTTGAGGACGAAGAATATCAACAATATCGGAAAACATTCCTTCCTCTGGTTTCCGTTTAGAAAACTCAAAATTTAATGATTTATAAAAGCTCTTTGCTTTGAATGCTATTCTGACATCATCCGTTATAAACGTATTTTCCTTATCAAATTGAAACCAATTATCAAGATTGATGGCAGTGTCTGCTTCAGCTACAGAACTGGGTTTTGATTTTAATTTACAAGTCAATCGAGAAGCATTTCCATGGACATCTTTGATCACATAAACCAACGTATGAATCAAGCTATCATTAAATAAAACCACACCATCATTTACAGCCGTTTGAATAATGCTTAACTGATTCCCTTCATCACGGAGACTTCGTTGATATCGTTGTTTATGATCAATATATTGGGGATAGTCAATTAAACTATTGATATACTTGGATTCTGCAAAAGAAAACTTTTCTAATTTATGTTCATAAATCAAATTTGAATCAATAAAAAGTTGAATGCTATAAACCCCTGTTTTACTATAGCTATCATTCATTAAATCATAGACTTTTATAGAGAAACCTATTGAACCAGAAACCTCAATCGCTTCTTTTCGTTTAAGGTGATTGGATAATCCACTCCCAAGTATTTTAAAATCTTTTGGGCTGTTTTTTCCATTGATCTTACTTCTCTTATTCAGAGGATAAACTTTAAATCCCGTAATTTTAGGTCGAATTTTGTCTACAATTTTAAACCCAAAAAAGATTGGATTTACTGGTTTTTCAGTTCTTGTTTCTCGAATTTCGAAATGAAGGTGTGGTCCTTCTGAGCCCCCAGAATTTCCAGAGATGGCAATCAATTCACCTTGTTTAAACACAAATTGATCCTCTTTAGGATAAAGATCTACACTAAATGACTCTCGTTCATATTGCTTTGATTTCACCCAGGCATCAACTTCTTTACTGAAATTATTGAGATGCCCGTAAACCGAAGTATAGCCATTTTTATGTCGAATATAGATTGCTTTTCCAAATCCAGTAGGCGAAACTTTTACTCTACTTATATAACCATCTGCAATAGCATGGATTTTTTTACCAATAACCCCATCTGTTCTGATATCAATCCCTGAATGGAAGTGGTTTTTTCGTAATTCCCCAAAATTACCAGACAATGTAATTTTGTAGTCAATTGGAGAGATGAAATCTTTTTGAGGATATGTATTCTCTGCAAATAAGATGACTGAATAAAAAGAAAAGAAAAGTATAAATATTTTTTTCATTAGAGTTTCTCAATTAAATCTAGGCTAATTTCATTCATTTGTTTAACGACAGCATCGGCTAAATGAAAATCTCCCGAAAGTTCATTCTCATTAAAAAAGATCGTTTTCAATCCGGCAGATTTTGCACCAACAATATCTTTCTCATACATATTCCCTATCATTATACATTCGGCAGCCACAAATCCTGCTTTGGCAATAACGGCCTCAAAAAATCGAGGATCAGGTTTTTTAAATCCCAATTCTTTCTGACTATAAAACTGCTGAAAATAGATATCTGCTCCTACTCTTTTAAGTGCTTTTATCATATCTTCTGTACCAGAATGGTCAGCCGATGTCGCAATAATACAAGTGTATTTATCTTGAGCATTTTTCAAAACCATCTCTGTTCCTGGAATCCATTCAACTTGAGGCCATGCATACATTGGGCCCTCTAATGCATAATCCCGCATTACCGTATCTCCCCAATCAAAAATCAACGCTTTAATCATATAGCTTAACTGTTATTGATGCAAAAGTAATTTTTTTTGAGCTTGTTCATAGT
>JBFFMB010000349.1:0-2836 GCA_041554455.1 Bacteroidales bacterium | reverse complement strand
ATCAGGAATAATGGCATTTGCAAAAAGTTGTGAAGATATTTATAAGGTTCAAGGAAAACAGTGCCGTCTTCAGGACTATAGGCAAATCCATTCATCAACAATAAGTTCACTAAGAAAAATAAAAAGAAAAACAAAAATGGAATGGTATCGCGAATGATTTGTTTACGAGCTCGAATTATTATATCGCTTTGAGAGATACTATTGATGAAATATAAACTTGCCAAAACTCGAGCTAAAAAGAATATAGCTAATCCAAGAGAAAGGTTAATATATGTAGCGTAGCGACTAAAATCGAAGGCTAATTCCAAACCTCCAAATGGAGTTTCCCACTGCGATTGATTCATATTGTTTACCGAGAATTCGGAGCCTGTAAAAAAAGTAGCTACCGCAGTTCCAATTAATATGGTGCCTAATAAGCCATTCACAAAAAGAAAAGTTTCATAGGTTCTTTTGCCTAGGAAATTATTTGTTTTTGTGCGGAATTCATAAGCAATTGCTTGAATAATAAAGCAAAACAAAATGAGCATCCAGACCCAATAAGCGCCGCCAAAACTAGTGGCATAAAAAAGAGGAAAGGATGCAAAAAAGGCTCCACCAAAAGTGACTAAAGTGGTAAATGTGAATTCCCATTTCCGTCCTAAGGCATTCACTATAATTTTACGTTCTGTTTCCGTTTTACCAAGAGTATAAATAAGGGTTTGCCCACCTTGAACAAACATCAAGAATACGAGGATGGCGGCTAAAAATGATATGATGATCCACCAATACTGTTGCAATACTAAATATGAAAATGATTCAAACATAATTATTGTCCTCCATCTTTAGGTCCTTTTTTTATTTGACTTAGCATGATTTTAATTTCAGCAATCAGTAAGGCTGTAAATGTAAATGCAAATAACCAAAATGTAATTTGCACAGATGTCTTATCAATGT
The DNA here is from genome assembly GCA_041554455.1 of Bacteroidales bacterium. Classification (GTDB taxonomy): domain Bacteria; phylum Bacteroidota; class Bacteroidia; order Bacteroidales. The sequence continues at coordinate 1,903 of JBFFMB010000349.1, read as the reverse complement.
TTGAAACAGCCGAAAGTGTAGGCATTAAATCTTGTACAACCCACGGTTGACGACCTACTTCAGCCACAACCCATCCTGCTTCAGAAGCGATGTATGCTAGTGGGATGGTCCACAGACTAATCCATAAAACCCAACGCTTTTTTTCCAAAGTCTTTCGATATAATAATATCAATATGACTAAAAATAATATTCCGAAATGAGTCCCTAAGATCACCATGATATGGAAAGCGTAAAATGATAAAGGAACACTTGGGATTAGATCCTTGGCATCTTTATAATAACCATAACCAAAGTATTGATAATTGGCTTCAAAAAGGATTAGCTTTTCCGCTTGTGTAGCTTCATCTTTATTTTTTTGAGCTTCCTTATAGTCTTTCAATGCCTTAATTGCTATTTTTCCTCTTCTGATCTTTTCGTAAATCGAAATAATGCCTTGTTCTTCATTCCCATTGACTAGATCATTAATACCCGGAACAAATGCTCGTGGCGAAAGAAACGCCATATATGAGAGGGCATTGGGGATTTCAATTTTATAATAAAACTCTCTGGGATGCGGATTGTTTTTATCTTGAGGTTTTTCGAGAATGCCAATGGCGATAAGAGGAGCATTTGTTCGTCCATCATATAAGGCCTCCATGGCAGCAAATTTCATAGGCTGGATCTTAGCCATATGACGAGCTGACTCATCGCCTGTCATGACTAAAAAGAGGGAAGAGAGCAATCCAAAGGTAGCAGCTACGACCATGCTTTTCTTAGCGAATACAACTTCTCTTTTCTTGAGTAGAAACCATGCGCTTATACCTACTACAAAAATAGCAGCCAATACATAACCCGATGTAACCGTATGAAGGAATTTATTGACAGCAGTGGGGGAGAGAAGAACGTCCCAGAAATTGACCATCTCATTACGAGCGGTATCGGGATTGAACTCCATTCCTACTGGATTTTGCATCCAAGCATTGGCAACGAGTATCCACAAGGCTGATAAGTTTGCTCCGAAAGCAACCAACCAGGTTGATAGGAGGTGAGTTTTTTTACTCACTTTTTTCCAACCAAAAAACATAATAGCTACAAAGGTTGATTCTAAAAAGAATGCCATGATGCCTTCAACAGCCAATGGTGCACCAAAAATATCACCTACAAACCACGAATAATTGGACCAGTTAGTTCCGAATTCAAATTCGAGAATAATTCCGGTAGCCACACCAATGGCAAAATTTATTCCAAAAAGTTTCATCCAAAATTTGGTTGTTTTTTTCCATTGCTCATCACCGGTTCGCACGTAAATGCTTTCCATAATGGCTATGATAAAAGCAAGACCTAGTGTAAGTGGGACAAAAATCCAATGGTACATGGCGGTCAATGCAAACTGGGCTCTCGACCAATCTACCAATCCAATGTCAAAATTTTCCATATTGATTATTCTGTTTTAGTCATTTGTTCAATTACATAATCCCCTTTTTCTTTTTCGGTTTCAAAATTTGAGTTTAAGAAATTGGGGAAGAAAAAGAGTTTCAATATCGCAAACATGATGAAAAGTTTTATAAAAATGATGAGCCAGAGTTTTTTACCCCAAGTCATCGTTTTAAAACCATCATAATAAAAAATAAAAATCCTATAAAATATGGTTCTTTTCATTTTTGTTTGGGCTTCATACAAAAGTAGGAAAAATGATTTTAAGAATACCTAATTGAATAGGAGCTAAATTTTAATTTTACGACAGCTACTCTTCTTGATAATGATTAGAATTCATAGTCTTCAAAGTCTTCTGAAAATTCGTTTGCTTTAAAGGCAATGTTTAATTTAATGTCGATAAATTCAAATTGCTCGAATAAACCTTTAGCATCATATACTTCAACCTTTATAGGAACCAGCTCATTTTTATCAATATATAGAATCATTT
>JBFFMB010000348.1:0-2844 GCA_041554455.1 Bacteroidales bacterium | reverse complement strand
TTGGCATTAGCTTCAAAAGTGTACCGCAATCTGAAGGATTTCAAACAATCAAAAAAGTTTTCAAATAAAGGAAATGAAGTTGCTTTTGGAACCATTGGCGATGCCAGTACTTCCGAAGGACATTTTTTTGAGACGATTAATGCTGCAGGAGTACTGCAAGTTCCCATGGCTATTTCCGTTTGGGATGATGGGTGGGGGATTTCAGTACCCAATAAATACCAAACTACCAAGCAAGATATTTCTGAAGTTTTAAAAGGATTTGAAGCAGATGAAAAAGGGAATGGATATTTAATCTATAAAGCTAAGGGCTGGGATTATCCAGCCTTGGTTGAAATGTATAAAGAAGGCATTGACATTTGCAGAAAAAAGCACATACCCGTTCTTTTTCATATTACAGAGCTCACACAACCACAAGGACATTCAACCTCTGGATCTCATGAACGTTACAAAACTACTGAGCAATTGGCATTGGAAAAAGAACAAGACGGTTTAGTAAAAATGAAGGCTTGGATTTTATCCAAAAAAATTGCCACAAAAGACGAATTAGATCAAATTGAAACTGAAGCTATCACGCGTGCAAAAGAAGCCAGAAAAGCAGCTTGGTTAAACTTACAAAACCCCATTAAAAAGAAACGTAAAGAATTTCTGGAAATGGTGGATGTGAGCACGTGCAATTGTGCCAAAACAGATAGAATTGAACAAATAAAAAAAGAACTTGCTCAAATTGGAGATCCTATCCGTAAAGATATTATTTCATCCGCTCGGAAAATATTACGCTTAATTTGTGATTCATGTAGTAATCCAACCAACTCCTTGAAAACAAATGTAACCCAGTGGTTGGAGAAACAAATGAAAGAAGAATCGGAGCACTATAGCAGTCATTTGCATAGTGAATCAGAATGGTCAGCGATGAGAGTCAAAGGAGTTAATCCTATTTATGAGAAAGAAGATCGATTCGTTCCTGGTCGTGAAATTCTCCAAAAAAACTTTGATTATATTTTTAATAAATATCCAGAATCGTTAATTTTTGGTGAAGATGTTGGCAAAATTGGAGGAGTCAACCAAACTCTCGAAGGAATGCAACAAAAATACGGTGAAGATCGTGTTTCTGATACGGGTATCCGTGAAGCAACCATCATCGGACAAGGTTTAGGAATGGCTCTAAGAGGGTTACGCCCTATAGCCGAAATTCAATATTTCGATTATCTCCTTTATGGGTTGCAAGTCATGAGCGATGATTTAGCAACTTTACAATATCGTACCCGAGGTGGACAAAAAGCGCCATTGATCATTAGTACTCGTGGTCATCGATTAGAAGGTATCTGGCATTCGGGCTCACCTTTAAGTATGGTTATAAATTCAATCCGCGGCATCCATGTTTTGGTTCCCCGAAACATGACTCAAGCAGCAGGATTCTACAATACGATGTTGGCTTCGGATGACCCTGCTTTAATTATTGAACCATTAAACGCCTATCGCTTACGCGAAAACCTACCCTCAAACATAGGAGAATTTAGACTTCCATTAGGTATGCCTGAAATACTCCAAGAAGGAAAAGATGTCACTCTTGTTACTTATGGATCATGTGTCCGTATAGCTGAAGATGCCGTCAAACAACTCAAAGAATACGATATAGATGTTGAACTTATTGATGTTCAAAGCTTGCTCCCATTCGACACCAACCATAGTATTGCTAATTCTCTTAAGAAAACTAATCGTGTTCTTTTTTTCGACGAAGATGTACCTGGTGGAGCTACAGCTTATATGATGCAAAAAGTAATAGAGGAGCAAAAAGGATATTACCATCTTGATTCCGAACCTCGAACCTTATCTGGAAAAGCTCATCGTTCTGCTTATAGCACTGATGGCGATTATTTTTCGAACCCTAATGCTGAAGATGTTTTTGAAACGATATATAATATAATGCACGAGACTGATCCCAATAAATACCCCAAAATATTTTAAATTGAGTTTAAGCAAGTATAAAAATAGATTTTGTAAAAAAAGTATAATAATTATACTGTTAATATTTTTATCTCTTCCATCGATTGGTCAAGCTAAATATAGAACTACAACAGCTAAACAAGGCGAAGGCATTATTTCATTACTGAGAAGAACCGGTCTAGACCCAGCGAAAGATATGGAGGCCTTTATTGAAATTAATAAAGCTCAACTTGGCAAGAATAATGAGTTATTAATTGGCAAAACCTACTATCTACCAAAGTTTATTGAAGCAAAGAATTATCCCATTTTTGGTAAAAAACATGAGAAGGTTGACATCAAAGATGACGTTCTAAAGGGAGCAACATATTACTTACTTAGTGGTCATGGAGGCCCTGACCCAGGTGCGATTTCAACCATAGAAGGAAAAAAAGTTCCAGAGGATGAATATTGCTATGATATTAGCTTACGATTAGCCAGAAATCTTATACAATATGGGGCAATGGTTTATTTGATTACAAAGGATGAAAATGATGGTATTAGAGACGATCGTTTTCTGAAAATTGATTATGATGAGTTATGCTATCCTGAACTAAAAATTCCCAGAAACCATAAAAAAAGACTTCGCCAACGTACAGATGCAATTAATAATTTATACTTGACCAATAGAGATAAATTCCAACGTCTAGTGATCATTCACATGGACGCCAGAAGCAAGAAGGAAAATCTGGATGTGTTTTTTTACTATGATAAACGCAGCACAAATGGAAAAAAACTTTCTAATACATTGTTAAATAAATTGAAGGAGAAGTATCAGAAACACCAGCCTAATAGAGGATATCAGGGATCAGTCAGTAGCCGAAATTTATATGTATTGCATAACACTTATCCTACAGCCACCTT
>JBFFMB010000347.1:0-2848 GCA_041554455.1 Bacteroidales bacterium | reverse complement strand
TTTTGTTCGGATCTTTGTAACCTCTGCAGGAGTTCAATGGGATTTTAATGGGTCAAAGAGTTGGGATATTGTTTATAAAACAGCTGTGAAAGTGACGGATAGTGCCTGGGTAGCAGAAATGGAAATTCCTTATTCAGCTTTACGATTTCCAAAAACACAGAATCAAGATTGGGCGTTCAATTTCATTCGAGGACACGCTATGCGTGGAGGAGAATCATCTTGGAATTATATAAATAACGAGACTCCAAATCAAGGAACTCAGTTGGCTTTATTACGTGGTTTAAAGGATATTGATCCTCCCATACGATTTTCATTATCGCCTTATTTTTCAACCTATTTAAATCATAATGGTGATAATAATTCTTGGGGTTCTAATATCAAAGGAGGAGTCGATTTAAAGTATGGAATAAATGAAAGTTTTACTTTAGATATGATGCTTATCCCAGATTTTGGGCAAGTTCAATCAGACGATATTACACAGAATTTATCACCCTTTGAAACCTATTACAGTGAAAAACGTCAGTTCTTTACTGAAGGCCAAGAATTATTTGGGCGAGCAGATCTATTTTATTCCAGAAGAATTGGTTCAAGCCCGCGAAATTTATATGAAGCAGAAGAATCGTTAAATGAAAACGAAATCGTTTCTGAAAATTCATCGAAAGCAAAACTTATTAATGCAACCAAAATCAGTGGAAAAACAAAAAACGGACTAAGTGTTGGATTCCTAAATGCCATGACCAAAACAATGGATGCTGTTATTAAAGATACTCTTACGGGAACGGAAAGAAATTTCCGAACACAATCTTTTACAAACTATAATGTAACAGTGATAGAACAAGCTTTTAAACACAACTCTTATATCAGTCTTATAAATACGAATGTGCTTTCGCCAAATGATGACTTCATTGCAAACGTGACAGGTACAGATTTTGAATTTTATGATAAAAACACAAATTACAATATCTCTGGGCATGCAGCTTATAGCAGAGTAAAACAAGATGACATACTTGATCCCGAAACTGGATTCAAATATAAAATTCGCATTGGAAAAGAAAGTGGTAATTTCCGATTTGGATTATCAAGACGTCTGGTCAGTGACAATTACCAGCAAAATGATCTTGGATATGCCAATAGAAATAATTACATAAACCACGCTTTTTCGTTAAACTATCACATACTTAAGCCTACCTGGATTATTAAAAATTGGAATTTTGAGCTATTTGCTGAACATTCTTCGCTTTACAAACCTCAGAAGTTTACGAGTAGCAAGATATTTCTCTATACGGGTGGACGATTTAAAAACGAATATCGATTTGGGAACTACTTTTTATTTTCTCCTTCAGAATCTCACGATTATTACGAAGCCCGAGTAGATGGTCGTGTATTCAATAAACCAACACGCTTTGAAATTGGGGGGCATTTTACAACCAATAACACTAAACGCTTTGTATACAGACATCGATACGAATACGAAAAATATAGTGAAAGAGGAACCAGTCGTTTTGAATTTACTTTTGATCCAAGCTTCAGAATCAACAATAAATTTAGCATTGATTATAAATTTCGACTAGAGAAAATTAATAATAATTTTGGATATATAACTGATGACGGTGAAACCGGAGAAATAACTTTTGGTAGACGTGATCGGAAAATTTTCACTAATCAAATTGAACTAAATTATATTTTTAGCAATAAAGCATCTTTGAGTTTTCGCTTAAGGCATTATTCATCAACAGCGAGATATGATAAATTTTATGAACTCAATACGAATGGTGATTTAAGTCCCATCAAATATTCTTCTTCAGAACATGACATGACTTTCAATACACTAAATATTGACTTGGCCTATAAATGGCAATTTGCTCCAGGCAGTGAGCTATCATTGGTATGGAAGAATGCAATAGCGAGTTATTTAGAGGGTGAATATTTATGGGATTACATCAAAAATGTTAATAATCTGTTCGATTCTCCTCAATATAATAGTCTTTCTCTGAAAATTTTATATTATCTTGACTGGCAGTATTTGAAAAAAGTTAAGAAAAAATGAAAATAGCAGATTTACGTAGTGATACTTTCACAAAGCCTTCAAAATCAATGCTGGAAGCAATGTTTAATGCAGAAGTAGGCGATGATGTTTTTGGAGAAGACCCCACAGTTAACAAGCTTGAAGATAAAATATCAGAACTCTTCGGAATGGAGGCGGCTATTTATTGTCCATCAGGAACCCAAACGAATCAAATAGCTATTCGTGTACACACAAATCCTGGTGATGAAATCATTTGTGATACTGATTCTCATATATATAGATTTGAAGGTGGTGGGATTTCCTATAATTCATTTGCTTCGGTCAGATTAGTAGATGGGGACAGAGGACGAATTACAGCCAAAGATGTATATGAGAATATTAATCCTGAAAACATTCATCAACCAAGAACTACTCTTGTTTCTCTTGAGAACACATCAAATAAAGGTGGCGGTAGCTGTTATAATTTTGAAGAGATCCTAAAGATCAAAAAAGCTTGTACTGAAAACAATTTGAAATTACATTTAGATGGCGCTCGCCTTTTTAATGCTTTAGCGGTAAGTGGAGAAACGCCCAAACAATATGGAGAAGTATTTGATTCTATTTCAATATGTTTTTCAAAAGGATTGGGCACACCTGTTGGAAGTGTTTTATTAGGCACTAAAGATTTTGTTTATGAAGCCCGTAGAGTTCGTAAAGTCTTTGGTGGAGCAATGCGACAATCAGGTTTTTTAGCGGCAGCTTGCATTTATGCGCTGGATAATAATATTGAACGATTAGTAGAAGATCATAAGAAAACAAAAGTTATCGCAGATACCCTTAAGA
>JBFFMB010000346.1:0-2865 GCA_041554455.1 Bacteroidales bacterium | reverse complement strand
GTGTTTCAAGGGCTCCGTCGTGTAAATTCTGTGTAATCTCAGGATTCCATTCAGAAACAACCAAACCAAAACGAAAATCAGACGCATCAGGAATGCTGTCATTATCGTATAAGGAAAGGTTAGTTGTGGCCATTGAATCTTACTTTTGCGCTATTTGAGCACGTTGAATGTATACCGAGATATTTTTCGCCTCTTCTGATTTTGGATAGTCTTTTTCAATTCTGGAGTAATGCCTTTCAGCTTCATCAAATTTTCCAAGATCAATTAATTTTTGGGCATTGCTTAATTGCCAAAAAATGTAATTCTGATTTAGCCCCTCATTCTTTATCCAGCTACTATCAACATAGGTAGTAAACCTATTTTGCTTGATCTCATTTCCAATATTAAGGTTTAATAACACTTCTTGTGAGTGTGAGTAGAATGTAGTAATTAGCAAAGCAATAATGATCACCCATTTTTTATTTATCATAACAAGCTATTTTTCAATACTAATCGATTTTCTATCATTAAATAGTTATGCTGGGGAGAAGCATAAATCCATTCATCAGATTTAATGAATGTAAATATAAGAAAAGGATATGAGTTAACAATATGTTCTGACTAGGCTGCCTAACGTGTTTAATTGTTCGTTTAAATGATGCGATAGGATTCAATATTAGACGATTTTGACCCGAATCTAAAATGTCTTATAACGATTAGTGTTTAACGTTTCTACTTACTGTATTCTTGGTATTCTTCGTAGATATCTGTAATATCGGGCTCTTTGATCATAAGCTGCCGAATGTTTTTACTGTCGGTCATCCAACGATAAAACCATGAAACACCCCATTTTTTAGTATACTGATTTGCTTGCTGATACACCTCATCTTGCATGGCTTCTTCCAGACTGATAATGCTGTAGCCTTTCTCTGTGAGTTTTTCAAGTAGAACACTTAAGTAATCTGCATTTATCGCATTATCGTGGCATAGGTATATCTGTTTAATATGTCTGCCGTATTGATCAACGGACAGTGAGTCGAAATAATGAAAATACGCTAAGCTTAGATTGATATACGATTCGGCAATTCTCTCGGCTTCTACTCTGTTATCGTTTTTTAAATAGTATTCATACAAATGATTAAAAATCCAGTCGGAACTTTCGATGGTAAAGGGTGTTAAGATGTATTGTTTTTCGTTTAAATAGTTTTCAATCTTGTGTTTCTGTAATGAGTCCTTTCCTAAATCATTATAAGTAAAGCGAAAATAGTTCAATGGTTTTTTATACATCTTTGCCAGTTCGCTGCTTATGCTCAGGCCTTTGCTAATATCTTGGGTAAAACTCTCAAAACCAACCTCCGAATACCTCGAATGAGCAAAAGTGTGATTTCCAAGCAAGGTATAATCTCTTTGTATCCATTGGTTCAGAAGCTCAAAATTTTTAGATACGGATGTTGTTTTATAGATCAATCCTTCGTTGATGAATATGCTAACAGGAATTTGTAAGCTATCTAAGGTGTTTAATAGGTTTGCTTGAAAGTGATTCTGTTCAAACAATTTTGTATTGGGCACATCGTCAATAGTGAGGGCAAATTGGGATTGTCCAAAAACATGCATGGACAAAAAGAACAGAAGGATGATCAGGTATTGTTTAGTCATATTGGTTTTGCTTTTCTTAATTCTACTGAGTGCAGACTGTCTTATTTTAGAAGTTGTTGTATGTTTGAAAGCTAGCGCGGAGGTTTCGTCCGTGCTTTTTATATTTTTTTATTTCAAGGCACAGAAAAGATGTCTGCGCCAGCAAGGGGCCATTTGGATTGTTGTACGGATTTTATCTAGTTGTTCTAAATCACTCGAATATTCAATTATACAATGAGGCATATCATCTGTTCTTTAAATAGTGTTCAAATTTATCTAAAACTTCGGGCATATTACTTCTCCCAAAACCTACTCGTATGTATTTACCTGGATATTCATACATCTCAGAAGGAACCGTCATAATTCCAGCTTGCTCGACTAATTGCTTACTAAACTCTAAGGATGAGGTTTCAATATTTAGTTTAACAAAAGTAGTCGAACCCGATTTAGGGGGAATAAAGGAAGATATTAGGTCGTGTTTGGCTGCAAACTCTGCAAATAACAGTATGTTTTTTCTGATCTTGTTTAAATTTTGGGGGAGAAATTTCTCAATATTGTTCAAAGCCATGATTGTTAAAATTTCACTTGGGGCACTATTGCAAATGCTTAGATAATCTTTGAACGCTACAACTTTACGCAGAAATTCAGTGTCTTGAGAGACCAACCATCCCGTTCTCAAACCAGCTAATCCAAAGGTTTTTGATGTGCCCCATAAACTAATTCCCTTTTCGTAAACATCTGAAATTGGAGGAAGTTCCTCGATTTCGTCAATAATTAGTTTGTGATACATTTCATCTGAAAATATATATACATCATGTTTTTTTGCTAGGCGAACAATATCATCTAACTGTTTTTTTGATAGATAGCTACCCGTTGGATTGTGGGGGAAATTCAAGATGAGTAGTTGTGTATTATCCTTAAACAACTTTTCTAGATCGGCAATATTAAATGCCCAATTTTCTGGATTTGGTTTCCAGTAAGAAAGTTCACAATTAATAGACTTGACAACTTCGGATAAGGACTGATAGGAAGGAGAGATTGTTATCACATGATCTTCAGGATTTAAGAGCAAATTCATACTTATAAAATTCAATTCTCCAGGAGAGGCCACAACTACATTATCAATCTTATTGATTTTGTAATATTGAAGTATCGCCTCTCTTAATAATGGGTGTCCTTGGCTTTCTGTATAACCTAGCTTAATCCCCTCCCATAAAGCCATATCATCTTTAGATGCATTCTCTAAAAGAT
>JBFFMB010000345.1:0-2868 GCA_041554455.1 Bacteroidales bacterium | reverse complement strand
CGATTCATAGCCTTCTCCGTAAAGGGATGGAAATAAAAAAATTAATACACCCAAGATAGAACCCCCGATTAATAATCGAAGTTGCCAGGATTTGACTTTTGAAAACAGGTTTTCAATATAAATATGGACCTTCGTAAAATAAATGGAGATGACCCCAGAAAGGACCCCTAGAATAATGTAAAAAATGGTATTCTTGAGTACAAATACTTCCCGAATTTCGAAGGGATATAATACCGCTTGGCCCAGAAAAAAATACGAAGAAATAACGGCCGTTACCGATGCAATTAATAAGGGTAGGGCGGAAGCCATCGTCAGGTCGAGCATCAGGACTTCTAATGCAAAAACTATGGCAGCAATGGGAGACTTAAAAATGGCAGCAATTGCTGCAGCACTCGCCACTCCTATCAATAAAATAATTTGCTTGTAATTTAAATGAAATAAGCGGCCAATATTTGAACCAATAGCGGCTCCGGTTGCTACTGTAGGAGCCTCTAATCCAACCGAACCACCAAAGCCAACGGTCAGGGTTCCTGCCACAATGGATGAAAACATATTGTGACGTTTGATAATCCCATTGTTTTTTGAGATGGCATGCAATACACTTGCCACGCCATGACCGATATCTTGACGAATAAAATTTCGGAGAAAGATGACAACGATCAGTATCCCGATCATTGGAAAAGCTAAATACAAATAGTTTTCGTATTCGTCCGCAAAATTACTGGTTAAAAAGGAAGAGATATAATGAGCTGAATTTTTAATGACAACTACAGCAATACTAGCCAAAAGCCCGACCAAAGCGCTCACCAATAAGATAAACTGTCTGTCTTTGATATGCCTGAGTCGCCAGACCAAAAATCGTTTTAATACCTTATATTTTGTCATTTTCAAATCGGGTGCAAAATAAGATAAAAATATGCTCTCAAGCAATTAAATCATCCACATTCTTTTTATCTTAGCTAATATAATTAATTGATTAGAAAAATTTTAAATATATGAAGAGAATAATATCCTATAATGTGAACGGAATCAGAGCTGCAATGAAAAAAGGTTTTATGGAGTGGTTAACAGCAACAGATCCCGACATCGTTTGTATTCAAGAAACAAAAGCCCAAGCAGATCAAATCCCGGTGATGGAATTTAAAGCAGCAGGCTATTTTACATACACTTATTCAGCGCAAAAAAAAGGATATAGCGGTGTGGCTATATTGACTAAAGAAGAACCCAAACATGTGGAATATGGCATGGGTATCGAGAAATACGATTTCGAAGGTCGGTTTCTCCGTGCTGATTATGAAGGTTATTCGGTCGTGAGTGTATATCACCCCTCGGGTTCGAGTGGCGATTTACGTCAGGCTTTTAAGATGCAATGGCTGGACGATTATCAAAATTACATCAATGAACTAAAAAAAGACTTCCCTCATTTGTTGTTAGCGGGCGATTATAATATTTGTCACAAGCCCATTGATATTCATGACCCCATACGAAATGCTCAAAGTTCTGGTTTCTTACCGGAAGAAAGAGAATGGATTGATCAGTTTCAAAAAAGTGGATTTATAGATTCATTTCGTCAATTTAATCAAGAACCACATAACTATTCCTGGTGGTCTTATCGAGCCAATGCCCGTGCTAATAATAAAGGCTGGCGCATTGATTATATCATGGCGAGTGAAAATTTAAAAGACAAACTGACTCGTGCACTTATTTTGCCCGAAGCCAAGCAATCGGATCATTGTCCGATTACCTTGGAGATTGAGTTGTAAATCTTCTACTGATTTTATTCCTAAATACTATTTCTCATCTTGCTGAATTTAATTCAGCAAGATGAGATTATCATTGCTGTTGATATCAAGTAATATGCTTTTAAGCCTATCTTAGGCTCAACTCCTTTATTTTGAACGGTCACAGTGATCGCTAATGAACAATTTATTCTCTTTTTTAATACAACTATTGTATGCGTTCAATAAGCTCATTGCTAATAAATCATAAGCAATCAGAAGGTTAAGGATCTTGGCATGAATTAGGTAGTATTATGGTTAAGAAAAAATAATATAAGGAAGATATGAGACAAAAACTGATCATTTTTGTCATATTTCATTTACTGTTTTTTGCGCATACCGAAAGCAAAGCACAAATTGTTATTAATGAAATTCTGGCATCAAATACGTCAACAAATCTGAATGAGCAAAATAAACAATTTGGCGATTGGATAGAATTGTATAATGATAGCGACAAAGAGATCTCCATTGCTAAATGGTATTTGAGTGATACCAAAAAAAACCCGACCAAGTGGGAAATTCCTTTTTATATTTCAATTGCACCTAAAGGATTTCAACTGTTTTGGGCCGATAATACCAATACAACAAATCACACAAATTTTAGGCTTAATATTGAAGGTGAAACCATTTACCTCTTTAATAAGGATTTGGTTTTAGTTGATTCCTTGAACTATCCTCCACAAGTTCCCGATATTGCCTATGGGCGTATAAACGATTCAGAGAGTCAGTTTGTGTATTTTGATGAAGCAACGCCCATGAAAGAAAACCCTTTGTTTGGAAATAAAACAGTAATTTTTTCAGAGGAACCCCAATTTTCTGAGCAAGCAGGGTTTTATGAAAATTCAGTAAAGCTGGAGCTCTCGGGTGCTTCGGATACCGAGAAAATATATTATACACTTGACGGCTCAAAACCAACGAAGGCATCCAATCACTATTCACAACCCATTGACATTAATAAGACCACGACTATTCGGGCTAGAACCTATGCTGAAAACAAATTAGCAAGCAAGGTAATCACTCAATCGTATTTAATAAAGGAATCTGTGAGTTTGCCAGTCGTTTCATTGGCAATCGATCCAAGCTATCTTTG
>JBFFMB010000344.1:0-2870 GCA_041554455.1 Bacteroidales bacterium | reverse complement strand
TTGGTTGAGTTTATTATTTCTTTTAATAAAAAGAAAGAAAATATTAATACGACGATGGGACCGGCGGTTATAATGATGGAAGCATTGATGGGGGTGGTCAGATTCAATCCTTCAAAAAATAATATTTGATTGATAGCCACACCAAATAAACCAAGCGCAGCAAGCCTCAGCAAGTCTTTCCGTTCTACCTTTTCTTTGACAAATAAAAAGTGAATCAAATTAAATACGATGAAGGCTCCAAAAACCCGAAGGAAGATAATTCCTCTAGGACTCATATAATCGGGCATTATACCTTTAGCAATGACGTAATTCAGGCCATACATAAGGTTGGCTCCGATCAGAGCTATATGCGATTTAACTTGATTCATTAAGTTTTTTAAAATGGTAAATCATTATCCATTTCTGGTGGAATGTCATCCAGACCTGGTTGAGGAGGTCCATCATTTCCTTGTGAGCCAGCAATTTTCTCCAAACGCCAAGCTTCAAGGTTGGTGAAATAACTTACGCGTCCATCTTTTTCCCACTTACGTCCTTTGATGTTGAAATGTACTTTGATGTCTTCGTTTACATTATAGGGGTCAATCAAATCACATTTATCTTGACTCAATTGAAATTTGATCACTTCTGTGAATTCTCTTCCTCCTGCGTTCTCTGTCTTTTCAATGACAAATTCACGTTTTTTAAAACTAGCTGTTACTTCTTGCGTGTTAAATTTCTCTGTTAATTTTCCGGTAATTTCAAAACTCATAGTTACTATTTTAATATTCGATATTTAAATTATTTTCTTTCCATTCATTAAAAACTTCTTGTGATTCTTTTTTCATGAATTGTTCTGTCGGGATTTGTCTTTTTTCTACAGGAAGACTCACTTCTTTATAAATTAATGAATCATCAAAATCGGCTCCCGAAGCATCTTCACGTCCTGCGGCAAAATATAATTTTGCTGGACGAGCCCAATAAATAGCACCTAAACACATGGGACAAGGTTCGCAGCTACTATAAATTTCGCATCCATCCAACTGAAAATTACTGAGGTTTTTGCAAGCTTCGCGAATAGCCACTATTTCGGCATGAGCTGTTGGGTCATTATTGGCCAATACATGATTGCAGCCTTCACCAATGATTTTTCCGTCTTTAACAATAACTGCTCCAAAAGGGCCGCCATATAAATTGGTAATGTTCGAACGAGCCAATTCTATGGCGCGCATCATAAATTCTTTTTTCATGCTATATCTTCAGTTTCAAACTCACTCCAATTTCCTCTTTTTGAGTCAAAATCCAGTGCGTAATTTAGTTTTTCTCTATAGTCTTCGAAGGGGATTAATTTAGCCCCAAAACTTTTTAATAAAGGCGTTTCCATTTGCGCATCGATCAGATGAAAATCCCATTCAATTAGTTTTTGCATTAATGCATGGAATGCAATTTTTGAGGCATCCGTTTTATGATGAAACATGGATTCTCCAAAAAATGCTTTTCCGATGGAAACGCCATATAAACCTCCAACTAGCTCATTTTCAAAATAACATTCTGCCGAATGTGCGAATCCAAGCTTATGTAGATCGATGTATGCTTGTTTCATCTCATCAGTGATCCAAGTTCCGTTTTGATCGCCTCGAGGAACCATAGAACATTGTTCGATCACCTTTTCAAAAGCCCCGTCAAAAGTAATGTTAAATTCGGCTTTTCTGATTTTTTGTTTTAAACTTTTTGAAACTTTAAATTCCTTAGGAAATAAAACCATGCGAGGATTTAACGCCCACCATAAAATGGGTGATCCTTCATCATACCAAGGAAAAATTCCGTTGGAATAAGCCAATAGTAAACGTTCCATGCTCAAATCACCACCAATGGCTAATAAACCGTCTTCTTCAGCAAGTGAAGGATCGGGGAATACCAAATCTTGGGTGAGTTGAAAAACCGACATTAATTCTGCGCTTTGTTGATACAGTTTTTAACGATCTCACAAATATC
This sequence comes from Bacteroidales bacterium, assembly GCA_041554455.1. Classification (GTDB taxonomy): domain Bacteria; phylum Bacteroidota; class Bacteroidia; order Bacteroidales. The sequence goes on along the minus strand of JBFFMB010000344.1, from coordinate 899 downwards.
TTCTATCTCTTTCTTGCTGATGATTAATGGAGGCGCAATTCGGAAGCAAGTCGGATGGAATAAAAAGCGATCAACGATCAATCCTTCTTCCATTAATAAGTCAATGACTTTACTGTTTAGGCTCTCATCTTTAAAATCGATGGCTAACATCAAACCAGAACCACGGATTTCTTTAATAGCCTCAATTTTTTCGAGATCTTGAATAAAGAGCTTTCCCTTCAAATTCGCTTCTTCTGCTAAGTTTTCTTCCAATAGCACTTCCAGATTAGCAAGAGCTGCTGCTGCACAAACAGGATGACCTCCAAAGGTTGTGATATGACCTAAGGCCGGACTAAAGGTTAATTGATCCATCTTTTCTTTGGATGAAACAAAGGCTCCTATTGGCATGCCGCCACCCATGCCTTTAGCAAAGCAAATCACATCAGGAACAACATCTTCATTTTCAAAACAGAAGAATTTGCCTGTACGGCAAAACCCCATCTGAATCTCGTCATAAATTAATAAAGTGCCGGTTTCATTGCATTTTTGGCGAAGGGTTTGCAAATATCCTTTTTCAGGTAAAATGATCCCAGCTTCGGCTTGAATAGGTTCAATAACCACGCAAGCAGTTTTATGGGTAATTTGTTCTATCTGATCAAAATTATTAAAATCTAAGTGCCGTACATCGGGGAGGAGCGGACGAAAAGCTTGTTTCATTTCTTCGTTTCCCAAAATACTTAGGGCGCCATGAGTTCCCCCGTGATAGGCATTTTTAAAGGCAATGATTCCCGAACGTCCCGTAACTCTTTTAGCCAGTTTTAAAGCTCCATCAATGGCTTCGCTTCCTGAATTTACAAAGTATACGGAATCTAAATTCTTAGGTAAAAGTGAACATAACTTCTCAGCCAATTTCACTTGTG
>JBFFMB010000343.1:0-2910 GCA_041554455.1 Bacteroidales bacterium | reverse complement strand
ACGGCCTCCCCCACCATTACCATTACCATTACCATTACCATTACCATTACCATTACCGCCTTTACGATTCATAGTTCCAGTGCCGTTTCCGCTACCATTACCGTTTCTATTCCCATTTCCTTGTCCATTGGAGCTAGCCAAAATCAAATCATACGCTTCCTGACTGAGGTATTGTGGGCTATAGCTTTCACCCTGACTTGCCAAAGCACGGACAAAGGCGCGCATATGATTTTCGGAAGCTTTCAATAACTGTTGAAAAACAAAAGTGATATCCTGATTATCGATACCATTGGCTAATAGATGCTGTAAATCAAAAATATCAACATCTTCGATAGTGGCGCCAACCTTCAAGGCATCCACTCCTGAGAGCTTAGCTTCAGCTAATAAATCATCATGCAATTGTTGAATAAGAGCACTGCTAAAGACGCCCAATTGATGGTCTAGTGCAGGATCGGCTAATTCATAACGATCGATCAATGTTTTGACAGCCTCCGCATGTTTTGTTTCGCTTTTAGCAATTTGCTCGAACACTCGATATTGATACAAATCATACAATTGTAAATAAATATCCTGAGCCATTAATTCTTCTTCTCTCATTTGTGTTAAAGCGGCAATTTCAACTTCATTCAGATCTTCTAAAGGCAAAGTGCCATCACAAAGAGAATCTTGGACCGCTGTACTGAAACCCCAATCCGAAGATTTTAATAAAGCCTCACTATCGGCCAATATTTCGTCTGCACTGTTAATGTCTGTTTCTTTCGAGCAACTAGCCATCGAAAGACTCGTAATAATGGCAGCAATAGCAAAAAGTGTTTTAAACGTTTTCATAATGTTTTTATTAGATTATTAAATGATTGATGTTCAATTTTCGACAAGTATAGGGCGCGAAGATGAAGACAAAATGAAGAATCTAGATATATCAAAAACACCTATAAAAAAAGAGGCAGAAATCGTGTATGCCAACGATAATTCCAATACAATAGCTATTCGCAATTCCTAATTCGTAATTCATAATTCTCAATTCCGAACTCCCAACTCCCAACTCCCTACTTATTTCTTTTTTCCCTATATTTACTTATCGCATTAAAAGCCAATGGATGAGTTTTTTCGGCCAAAAAAGAGCCCGGTAATTATTTATTGTGCAATAACGACAAGCGAATACCTATTATGAATATGACGAAGCACTTATGAAATCAGTATTCAATCAACTACTTATTATACTCATCTTTAGTCAAAGCATTTATTCGCAAACGAAACAATCCGACCTAGCTCAAAAAAGGCTTTCCCAAAAAGAAGAAAATACAGCGGCCATAAGCGAAAAAAAATCGCCCACAACAATTCGCTCGCAATGGAGAGGTCCAAATCGTGATGGCCACTATCCTGATAAGACCTTACTCAAACGCTGGCCCCCCAACGGACCAAAATTATTATGGCAATACGATAGCCTTGGGCTTGGCTATGCCTCAGCAGCGGTGACCATTGACAAAGTGTATACGGTTGCAACCTTAAAGGACAGCAGTTATATTATAAGTTTTAATCATCAGGGAAAAGTCTTGTGGAAAGCAAAAATGGGACTGGAATTTATGGATAACTATCCGGGGAATAGAGCAACCCCCATTATTTGCAATGATTATGGCTATTATTTTTCAGGCCTGGGCGTTCTTTATTGTTTTGATGCAGAAAAAGGAAGGATTATTTGGCAAAAGGATATTAAGAAAACCTATCATGGGCGGCATCATAATTCGGGTTATTCTGAAAATTTGATAGTGCATGGGGATTTAGTTTTTTGTAGCCCGACGGCAGAAGACATAAGCGTGATTGCGCTTGATCGTTTCACGGGCGAATTGCAATGGAAAAGCAAAGGAGAGGGCGAGAAGAATGCCTATGCCAATCCTATTCTTATTGAACGGAATGGGACAACTATTTTTGTGATACAAATGCTTAAATCAATTGTTGGAATAGACATCGCTAAGGGCGAACGACTTTGGTCATTCCCGCTGGAATCAGATCTCCACTCGAATACGCCTGTTTATAAAGATGGATATATTCTGGCCATTGATGGGTGGAATGGGCGAAGCCTAAAACTTCGTTTATCCGAAGACGGCAAGAGTGTTCATGAAATATGGAAAACCGAGTTTTTGGCCGCCGAACAAGGGGATGTGGTTGTATTGGGAAATAGAATCTATGGGGCCGATGTAGCGGCAAAGTCCTTTAATTGCATTGATTGGCAAACGGGTCAAAAGCTCTATAAAATTACCCGCAACAATAAACCCAATAGGATTGCGACTATTACAGCAGACTCGCTTTTGTATTGCTACTCAGGAGATGGTTTTTTTTATTTGGTAAAACCACTTACAACTAAATTTGAAACAAGAGGAAAATTTAAAGTTCCTGGCGACAATAAATATCATTACTCACATCCCGTAATTCATGAAGGGCGTTTATATGTTCGGCATAACAATAATTTATTTGTTTATGAGATTAGCGAACATCAATGATAAATGGCTGTGTTATTCTAATTCATAATTCTCAACTCCGAACTCCGAACTCCCAACTCCGTACTTATTCATATTTTCCCTATATTTGATCTACAAAGAGTAAGAGTTTGTTTTTTCTCCCCCAAAACAAATAGCAACGGTTGATTTATTGGGATATAAAGAATAGTTAAGCCTGCGCTTATTATACGTATATGGGTTGCTAAAGTCCATAAACAAGCGCATATATACTATTTATGCACAAACGGAATTAATACAGCCCGAGCTCACAAATCTTTCACAACAAGATTGATAAAACACAATAAATGCATTATCTTTAGTCTTAGCTGAAAGAATAATTATGAAAAATAGGGAAACTTGGATAGCTTGGTTAATACTAATAATAACTCTGATAGTTGCATTAATAGCAACAATT
>JBFFMB010000342.1:0-2914 GCA_041554455.1 Bacteroidales bacterium | reverse complement strand
ACAATGCAAAAGCAAATTGGACATGGGAAAAAGCTGTATCCGTTTCAAAAAATTGGATCAAATCCCATTTGATTTAATCGGGCAATTGGCAGCTAAAATCACCCCCAATGAATGGATAGATACCTACGAAAAAAGCCTGAAACGCAAATTCCAGGCTTTTTGATTTTATTCTATGTATTTTTTTTATTCATATCGAATTGCATCCACAGGGTTTTTATTAGCAGCACTATAAACCTTACCCCCAATTGTAACAAGCGAGACCACTAATGTTATAATTGTTGGAAAAATAAAGGTGCTAATAGTCGCACTTTGATAGATCTCATAAATACTAGCTAACAACATTTCGGCTAAATAATAACCCAATACCGAACCTAAAATCGATGAGATAATAATGATAATCATAAACTCACGATTTAGCAATCGAATAATTTGAAATACGGGAGCTCCTAATACTTTTCGAATACCGATTTCTTTGGTTCGTTTGATTACCTTCAAAGAAACCAAGGTATAAAGCCCAACAAGGGATAATATCACTGAAACAACCGCTAAAAATAAAAAGATATTAATGATGTTTTTGTTTACACTTATGGCTTCAGCTAATCTCTCTTGTTGTAAATAACCTGGATATACTGCATTGGGGATCAGCTTCTCCCATTCCATTCGCATATAATTATTTAGTTGTTCCAAATTTTTAGGATCTCCATGAACAACCAAATTCCTCATCCGTTCTTTAACTCCGAGCTTTAACATAGTAGGGGTAATATCTCTCCAATACCCAAAAGGGTAGAAATCTTTTACAACACCTACAATAGTCAACTCAGTGGTGTCATTTTCTCTTAGTTTTTTACCTATCGCATCATCCCATCCATAGGTTTCCACAAATTTTTCATTTACAATGATTGCCTTTTCTCTTTCTGATTCTCTAAAATCTTGATCAAAATATCGTCCTGATTTTAATTCAAATCCCATGGCTTCAAAATAACCTCTCCCTATATCAAATGCATCTACTGTATGCTCTTCTGTTTCTCCCCATTTAAGTGTGCGTTCATAATTCGACCAACTAATGTGCTCTTCTGACCAGCCTAGTTTATTGATCATTGTGTTTTGAATAATGGTATTTCTGAAAATTTCTAAGGTTGGATTATTATTAAAAGGCACAGCAATTAAATTATCTTTATCGTAACCCATTGAAAGATTTTTCTGATAATTTGCATTTTGGGTGAATATTACCGCAGAGATAATTCCAGTAACAGCCAATATAAATTGAAGCACTAATAATATTTTTGAAAGCAATCCAGCACCACTATGTTTTACATCTCCTTTTAAAATATTAATCGGATTAAACTTGCTAATATAAAAAGCAGGATAAGATCCGGCAGCTAAGCCAGTAATAATTAATAAAGCAAATAAGAAAAACCATAATTTACCACCATCGGCATAATCAATGTGTATAGTATATTCCCACATCTTACTCCACTCAGCAATCAAATAACTGCCAATCAATAAGGATGTTAATAAAGCAATAAAACATAATAAGATATTTTCGCCCAAGAATTGAATAATGGTATGAATTCTTAATCCACCCATTACTTTTCGTAAGCCAATTTCTTTTAATCGACGACTTGAAATAGCTAAAGCAGTATTCGTAAAATTTAAACAAGCCAATAATAAAATTAAGACAGCCATAATAGTAGGCGCGATCAATGCGGCTGGATGCAATCCATAATTAAGCCAATGACTATAGGTGTCACGAGCTCTATTTGGGACGTCTTTTAAAGGTACAAGATGAAAACTTTCAATTTGAAAATCTTCTCTAGCTTCGTTTTGAATAGGGATAAATTTTGCCAATTGACTTTCTACAGTTTTAACATTCGACTTGTCAGGAATAACTAAAAAAGTACCTGCAATCCAAGACCGCCAATTATTTTCTTCAATTTTACTGATTTCAATGAAATTATCAATATGAGCTAATACATCAAATTGAAAGCTTGTGTTCTCAGGAATATCTTTCAAAATCGCAGTAACTATAAGACTTCTTTCTTCTCCATCCACTAAAAAAATACGAATCATCTTTCCCATGGGATCTTCATCACCAAAACAAATTTTGGCGAATTCTTCCGTAATCATGGCGCTTCGTTCATCTTTAATGGAATTAATATCCCCTCGAACAATTGTATAATCAAAAATATCAAACATATTCTCATCAGCAAAACCAACAGTTTTACTAAAGATTTTTTCGCCATAACGAATCGTCATTCTTGTACGATGAATTCTCGTTATCTCTTCAACACCAACCAATGATTCTCCTATGGCTGGTCCTAACGATATAGGATTCCTACCATAAGCCTGATTACGACCATTCGTTTCTTTGGTAAATCCAACTCTATATATTTGTTCTTTTTTTGATATGATATTGTCAAAATCATTATTCCAGCGATAATTATAGTATGCGACTATACAACTGGCTAACGCAATGCCTAAACCAATAACATTAACGATTACAAAGAATTTATTTTTTAAAAAATTCCGAATTGTAACTTGCAAAAAGTTTTTAAACATATAAGTTTTTTTAATTAATTTCTATTGTAACTAATTTACTATCAAATTGGACGTTGACAAAGAAAAAAAGTTACAATACCTAGAACATTTATAATTCAAAGGGATGAGTCGGTCATGAATTTATTAGGATCAATCCCATCGATTTAAGAATGATGGAAGTATTGATACTTAATTTTGCTTGATAATTTTATGAATGCTTTTGCCCTCTGTGCTTTCTATTTCCAAAAAATAAACAGTCTCATGACAATGACTCATGTCGATCTCTAGCTCATTGTTTATCACTGTTTTTTCAGATAAATAAATTATTCTGGATAAGAGGTCTCTGAGGGTAATTTTTACTTTACTTACAGGGATT
>JBFFMB010000341.1:0-2927 GCA_041554455.1 Bacteroidales bacterium | reverse complement strand
TCCATACCATAACCAGGAGCACCATTTGTAATACTCACCATGTCTACATTGGGCAGTCCTTTAAACTCATTTTTTAAACCTTCGCTTTTATTTATCAATCCTTGGCTTCTCAGTGGTATAATAATACGATTTTCACCTTCAAACCCAAGGTCTTTATTTTGCATAAAATTGAGTTGTGTATAAATAACCGACGTACAAATAATCAAAGCCACCGCAATACTAAACTGAAGAACGACCAATACATTTCGCAATAAGGATTTCTGTTTACCCTTTACTTTCTCTCCTTTTAAAGCAGCAATAGGTGAAAAGGATGACATATAAAAAGCGGGATAGGAACCGGCCAAAATGCCAACAATAAAAGTGATCACAACAAAAAAGCCAATAATTGTCAGTTTATTGCTAAATAAGTCGGTACTCCCCTCGTGTTGGTATACCAAATTATTAAACATGGGTAAGGTGATCTGTACGATCAACAATGAAATCATAAAAGCAATGATGCTGAACAAAATAGACTCCCCTAAAAATTGACGGATTAATTGCGGACGAACAGCCCCATGAATCTTACGCATTCCCACTTCTTTAGCCCGTTTAAACGAACGAGCAGAGGCTAAATTCATATAATTAATACAAGCAATAAACAAAATAAACAGTGCAATGGCTGAAAATAAATACACATAGGTGATATCACCATTACTTTCATAATCATGTTCTAAATCAGAGAATAAATGAATGTCGGCGAGCGGTTGCAAGAACAAATCAAAATGCACACCCATATCAATGAGTTCCTGGGTGTGGCGCACTTTAAATTCATCAAATTTCTCTTCCAATTGACGATAATCCGTGTTTTTTTCTAGTAAGACATAAGAGAACATTGCTATATTACCCCAATTATTCTGTTGAAAGAAAAAAGAATTCGGATCACGTAAATCCATACTCATAATCATTTTGAACTGTATCTGAGAGTTTGCAGGGATATCTTCCATCACTCCAGTAACTATATAAGAAGAGGTTCCATTATTGAGGCGAATCATTTCTCCAACTGGATTATTATTTCCATAGAATTTCTTGGCTAAAGTTTCTGTGAGAATAATGCTTTTGGGGTGCAATAAGACTTCATTCTTATCACCTTGAATAAGACGGAAGGAAAATACATTAAAAAAAGAAGAATCGGAAAAGAGTATATCATCCTGAATGAATTTAATATCTCCAATGCTTAATTCATGACTCCCCCCATTCAAACTAAAGCGTGTATTTGCAATGACTTCGGGGAAATCCTGACGTAATGCTTCACCCATGGGAGCACTAGTAACAGCCAGATTCATGACATTTCCACCTACGGTTGCATCAACACCAACACGAAAGATTTGATCTGAATTTTCATGGAATTTATCATAGCTCAACTCAAAAAACACATAACTGAGAATGAGAATACAAACCGACATCCCGATGGCTAGTCCACCGATATTGATTATTGAATAGGATTTTTGACGTAAAAGTGTACGAAGGGCGGTCTTAATATAATTTACAAACATGGGTTTTGCTTTTGATTAGGATACTAAAATAGGAACAACTTGCTTACATCATGTTAATGAAACCTTAATTGATATTAATAAAAGTTAAAAGAAAGACGAATAGGAGTATATAATATTACATCAAAACTAAATAAATCTAGCAATTAGCATATATAATTAATCTCTGAAAAGGATAAAATACTATCTGATTTAATTTAAAGGAGCTCCAATCACATTCGCTTCAACAGGTGAATTATACCATGTTGTATTTTGTGTTCCACCGGAAGTTACCCATAGTTGGAATTGGGGATAGGCCTCTAACATATCCACTTTTTCGCGAGGACTTTTATAATGCCCTTCCAAAATAATTTCAAGTCCCCAAGGCAAACCATTGGCTGTTTTATAATGACCGTTATCATCCACTGTATTGAATAAGCCTTGGTTCATCACTGCTGTTGCAGGGAAATTATTTCTATGAATTTCGTAGTTGCGATCACTCGCTCTGAATAGATATAATTCAGGGATAAACTCTTCGGCATTTGAGTTAAAGCTAACTGTAAATTTTAAGGTATCGGGTACTGCTGTTGGCCCTACTCCGTTATTCTGATAGTATTCATTAATAAATTCAAATACATCATTTGTCAGAATCAGTCCATTGGTATTTTGATTATCTATGGTTGCATCGCCACTCACGGAGGCAATGATATTATTGTCAAACGCATCCCCATTCTCATCATAAATCATCAAACCTATGCCATTATGAATACTTGCTCCAATAGCATCAATACTCACCATAAAATCGGCCGTTAAAGGTTTAAAATTTTGATCTTTATTGATGGTAACATGATTTGACAATGTTAAAACATTGAAATCAAAATCGCCGGTAGAAGGCCATAAATCTTCAAAAGCGACTACCTGTTTTCCAGAGGTAGGAAAATAAGATACGAAAGACACCTCTTCATTCCCTGGATCATCATCCTCATCATCCGGAATACCATCGCCATCAAAATCGCATTTTATCTCAAAGTTATCTAAGAAGTTTCCATAACTTCCACTCCCTGCTGAAGAAACAGACGTAAACACAAAGAAAGTTGTATTTTGACCCTCAGGAACGGTATAGGAACCTGAATAATAACCCCAGGCCGTATTCCCATCCGACATGGTTTCTAAAACCTGAGCCGTTTCGATGGTTGCTCCAATTTTAACCTGACCAACATCAACGCCAGAGCGTCCTCTATGCCAAACCGACCATATAATTGTTGAGCCTGGTTCTAAACATAACTCTTGATAAAGATGAGCTACTTGATTTGCATTCAACTCAAAAAATTGATTGCCTTCTTGAGCAGGAACCCCTTGAAAACCATTTCTCCAAATTTCGATTTTTTTATCAGTGGCTGTGGTTTCCCATCCTGGGAC
>JBFFMB010000340.1:0-2929 GCA_041554455.1 Bacteroidales bacterium | reverse complement strand
CTCATCCTTCGCTGATTCATTAACAGGCGAAGGAATAGGAAATGCTCTTGCAAGTGGTTATTATGCTGCCACAGTAATTAGTGAGCAAATAAAGTCAATGGATTTTAGTGCAGCCAAACTTAGCGCTTATGATCAATTGGCTTATACAAAAAGATGGGATGAGTTAGAACAAAGTTTACACATCATCGGCCTTGCAAAATATTTTTCTCTGATACAATGGCTTAACTTGAATTTAAATAAGCATCGACTTCTGTTATACAAACTAATCAGAGCGTCTATTGATTTCAGAGAACGGAATTTATTCTCTAAATTATTCAGTTATTTAAAGCTTCCATTCACAAGGCAATAAAACATAGATTGGAGCCTTTTTGTAAGGTTTGAGGTCTTGCAGATGAAAATTTTTTGCAGCTTTTTTCAAAAATTCCAACCCCGATTCAATTTTGACAACTCTAAAACAATCAAAAACCTCTAAGGTCATCATCACCATACCTTCTGGTCAATTCTGAGGACTTCTTAGGAGGTCTTTCAGAAGAGATATAAAAGCTATGGCAGATGATGATTTATATCCAGAGAGTTAAAATAAGGAAGTGTTTCAATCGTATTTTATTTTATCTGGAAACCGATATAATAAATCCCGATTACTTCACCCTCGGCATTTTGAATGGGCTCATAGCCAGTTTCATACTGATTTCCGAGAATATCAACGGTTCCATAAAATGGTTTACCTTCTTCTATCAGGCCAATGACTGGGCCATTGGGATCAAGTTCTGTACCCAGTGCACGGTGACCATCCTGAATGACATCGGTACTGATTCGGATAAAACGCTCTCCGCTTTTTATAAAAAAAGTAGCTGTACAAGCAAACTGTTCCTGCAATGCGTCAACTAGTTCAAAATTGTTGTTTAAAGAGGTTGTCCCAAAAAACAAGGAATCATTAAGCACAGAAGGTTCGCCCATCATTGCTGCACTATTTTTCATTACTGTAAGTGCTTCTTTTATAATCGCTGAATGCTCATTTTTTGGAGCACATCCCACAAAAAGTCCTGATAATAGGAGCACAGCTAACAAGTTTTTTAAATTTTTCATAATGTTTAATGCGTTTTTTTAATTAAGATTATTATTTAGTTCATGTATAAGTGTAATTAAGCTTTTCTGTCAGCCCTATAAATGGTCTGATTCATTTTAAAATATTTTTAAACCAATAAAATAAAGTGCAAAGGCCGAAAGAATGATCAGTCCCAACCAGCTTAAAATCCTCAAGGCTTTGCCAGGTTGATTTTCGGGGGCTATATTTTTTCCAGTTACGGCTTTGTAATTTAAATAGCCTAAAACAGGCGCAGTTATAAATGAAAGAGAAGTGGCAATGTCGACCAATAGTTTCATTTGCGTTGCGAAAAAGGTCATTATAAGAAAAGCAACCACCAGCAATAAAACCACCCAAAAATAATTAACGTACTTATCCAGCTCCTTTTTTTGCAGAGCAGGGATTAAAATTTCGGACACAGGTTTTAACACCCTTGGATAGGCATCAATAACCGTTAATGTAGTACTGAACATGGTGGCTGTTGCTGCAATGGCAATAACAACATAAGCCCAGGAACCAATATTTGATGTATAAAGACTAAATAGTTGGGTAGCAAAGGTGGCTCCATTTTGGGAGAATGTAATTCCTGACCCGTACATATTCAGAGCTCCCATTGAAAGAAAAGTCAAAGCCAGAATGGTGGTTCCAATATAACCTATTTTGAAATCGAGAAGGACTTGTTTTAAACTTGGGCGGTAACCAGAGTGTTTGATTTTTGCTAAAGTCCACATGGAATGCCAAACCGAAATATCAATGGCACTTGGCATCCATCCTGCAAAGGCAATTAAAAATACAAGATCGCTTACCGACCATGAAAAGGAGCTAGCAAATTCAGGATTGGGATGAAAGCCTTTTGAAAATGCGGCAATCACCGCAATGATTGTAGATATCGAAAGAACGACTATAATTATTTTCATTATTCTATCCAGCGCCTTGTATTGGCCAACGACCACAATAAGAAGACATAAAGAAAATAATAGGATAATCCATCCCTGATAACTTAGAACGTCCGGAAAAATAGCACTGATAATGCCCACCGTAACGGCCGATACGGCTGCCTGAATGGTAAACATCGTTCCAAGAGTCATGATGAAAAATAAATAAACTGCCCATTTACCCATACGTAAATAGCCATGAATAAGACTTTCTCCGGAAGAGATTGCATAACGGGGACCAAATTCAAAGAATGGATATTTTATAAGATTCAAAAGCAAGACGAAGCCCACAAGTTCAAACCCAAAAGCAGCTCCTGCGCGAGTTGATTGTACAAGATGTGAAACACCTATAGCAGCACCGGCCCATATTATTCCGGGGCCTAGTGCTTTCCAAAAATTTGATTTCATTGAGTTTTTTTAACTAATTCTTTTAAAATTCTTAATTTGTTCGAGTAACCACAACATTATCACCTTGCCAATGAACATCATAGTTATTATCATCCTTTAAATCATCCACTGCAATAGTATATAACCATTTCCCATCATTAAAAAATTTAACATGAAATTCGTTCGTAAACTGTGTTGACCAATCACTAGCATCTTTTTTCATCCACATAGAAGATTTAAACAGAACTCCTGCACCAGAGCCTAAGGAACCCTGCTCAAACCAATACCAATCACTCCAGCCAAATACTGGTCCCCAGTCCCAATACTTATACTTCCAAACTCTTTTAGTACGAAAAAGAAAAATACTTCGATTATTCGTTTCACCATAATTATTAAATTGGAATGTAAAAACTCCTGAATTCTCTATTATTGGTTCAGGCGTGCTAAAGTTCATTGTGAATTCCGTTTTTGTATTATCCGATAAAACCCAAATTGGATCGGGGCTTTCAGACCAATCAAAACG
>JBFFMB010000339.1:0-2948 GCA_041554455.1 Bacteroidales bacterium | reverse complement strand
TGGTGCCTTCGGTTTTCCATTGCTCGATCAATTCCGGAATGAAATAACAACCAGGTTCAACAGTGATGACAAAACCTGTTTGTAATTCACGACCGAGGCGTAAATAGGCCGTGCCAAATTGAGTGGCTCGTTTGGTAGTTTCGTTATAACCCACATTGTTTTCGCCCAATCCTTCCATATCATGAACATCCAAACCCATCATATGACCCAAGCCGTGAGGCATAAATAAAGTATGAGCTCCTGCTTTAACAGCAGCATCCATATCGCCTTTCATGAAACCAAGTTCTTTCAAACCTTCAGCAATAACTTTACAAGCCAATAAATGGATTTCTCTGTATTCAATGCCTGGTTTAATGGCTTCAATAGCTTTGACATTCGCATTTAACACAACTTCATAAACCTCTTTCTGACGCTGACTAAATTTTCCGCCAACTGGAGTGGTACGTGTGATGTCACTTGAATAATGCATGGTCGTTTCAGCACCTGCATCAGCGATCATCATTCGGCCTTCAGTTAGGGTATTTCCATGATAATGATTATGCAATGTTTGTCCATTGATAGTTAAGATAATGGGGAATGAAACCGGCCCACCTTGTGATAAAGAAATGCCTTCCATTCTTCCGGCAATCTCGCGCTCAACCACACCTGCCTTACACATTTTCATAGCAGTGGTGTGCATATCGTAAGCAATATTTACGGCTTTTTCAATTTCTTCAATTTCATAGTCATCTTTGATGGAGCGAAGTTTAACAACAGCCTGAATCAGTTCCAAAGAAGCCATGTCTTTAATCTTTGAAACTTCGCATCCTAATAATTGATTAAACTGTACCAATCGGTCTCCGCGGTATGGGGGGAGGAAATGAATTTTTCGTTCTTCTTTTTCTCCCTCTTTTAAAAAATCTGACAATTCAGTATAAGGAGCGGTGTTTTCTACTCCTACTTTAGCTGCTAAATCTTTTACCAATGGTTGAGGACCCATCCAGATAATATCTTCAATGTCCACGTCATTGGCGAAAATATAATCTTTGTCATTATCAATGTCGATCACACCTACAAAATCAGGAATATCCAATCCGAAGAAATATAGAAAATCACTATCCTGACGGAAATGATAGGTGTTGGCTGGATAATTATAAGAGGCTTCAGCATTTCCAAGGATCAAGGCAAGACCTGATTTCATCTCTTTTTTTAAACGGTTACGACGGTCGATATAAACTTCTTTTTTAAACATAATATGTGTGTTTGTATTTATATAAAATTATTTTTTCCTTTTAATAAATTCCAAATTACAAGCTACAAATTACAAATAATAACCAAATCAAAATGTTACAATGTTTGAAATCAGTATTTTGGAATTTGGTATTTGAATATTATTTGTCATTTGTTATTTGGGTTTTGTGATTTACTCGGCCATTAGGGCCTCTATTTCATCCACCTCAATTGGGATATTTTTCATTAAATCAACAGGCCCATCTTCGGTCACCAAAATGTCATTTTCAAGACGGATCCCAATTTTTTCATTTTGAATGTAAAGTCCAGGTTCGCAGGTGAAAACCATACCTGATTTAAAGGGTTCTGTTTTTAGTCCTACATCATGCACATCCAATCCTAAAAAATGAGACGTTCCATGCATAAAATAATTGAATAAAATACCTTTGGCTAATTCTGGATCATTTGCTTCACTCTGTTTCATTAGATCCAGTTTAATAATTTCTTTCTCCATTAACTTATTCACAGACGCATTGACCTTTTCAATGCAATTGCCAACAACTAACAATTTAATGGCTTGTTTTTGAACATTTAATACTGCATTATACACTTCTTTTTGGCGTTTTGTAAATTTACCATTTACTGGGATGGTACGGGTAAGATCAGCTGAATAATTCGCATATTCAGCACCAAAATCCATCAGGAGTAAATCACCATCCTTACATTCTTTATCATTTTCGATATAATGCAAGGTACAAGCATTTAGCCCAGAGGCAATGATGGGAGAATAGCCATGTCCATTCGCACCATTCATGGTAAATTCATGATCGATCTCAGCCTGAACTTGAAACTCTTTAACCCCTGGTTTAACATATTTCAGTACTCTTCGAAATCCTTTTTCAGTGATGTCACAAGCTTTTTGTATTAACTCAATCTCTATTTCTGATTTGATCGTACGTAAATCGCTCATGATTGAGGCCGCACGTTCAAAGCTGTGATTTGGATATTTTTTTCTGAGTTGTTTTGCAAAACGTTCATCCCGCGAAGGGTAATCCATTTTGAATTTTGGGTATTCGTTAAAATTGAAATAAATATTTTTTGAAGAGAGAATAATTTCGCGTAACACTAATTTCAGACGATCCATCGACATGACATTTTTAATGCCTGAAATTTCTTGTGCCTCCAATGGGGATAATTTATGACCAAACCATGTTTCTAGTTCAACATTCGTTTCTCTCAAAAAAAGAATCTCATGAAATTTTGGATTGGGGTGATCAGGAGCCAAAATCAAAATGCTTTGTTCTTGCTCAATCCCGCTGAGGTAAAATAAATCCGAATTTTGACGAAAAGAGAAAAATTGATCCCCATTCCGAAACATCTCATCATTGGAATTAAAAATAGCCACTGAATTTTTTTTCATCTTTTCAGAAAACTTTTTCCTGTTATTTAGGAACAGTTCTATATTAATCGGCAAATACCTCATCACTAATGGCTTTTATTTATAACGTTTAAAAATTTGATAGTCTTAAGCCCTCAAATTCAAATTAAAAATTAAATTTGTTACGCTCTTACAAATGTAAAATAATTTGGAAAAGGGGTATAACCTAATATTTAAAAATTCTGATAAATTTAACCATCATGAGTAAAACGTTTCTAGCATTTTCGTCTGTGACGAAAAAAATTACCATGGCAATCGCAGGACTTTTCCTGATTGTTTTCCTATTGGTGCATCTTGGAAT
>JBFFMB010000338.1:0-2956 GCA_041554455.1 Bacteroidales bacterium | reverse complement strand
TCGTTCCCGAATACATAATATTAACGGATGCATTAGAACCATGATTAATTCCGCTGACAATCAAATCGGGCTTGCATTTTAACACAATTTGTTCCCCTAATTTAACACAATCTACAGGCGTTCCATTGCTGACATATTCTCTATAGCCTTCGCTTTCTTCTACCAAATCTAAACGCAATGGGGCACGAGCTGTGATGGCATGTCCTTGTCCCGAATTTGATTTTTCGGAAGCAACAACTAGGACATCGCCCAATTCCCGCATGATTGAAATTAAATAACGCAATCCTCCGGCTTTTATGCCATCATCGTTGGTAATAAGTATCGTAGGTTTCTTCATCTATTTAAATCCATTAAACGCCCATTTGGGCCATCAACAAAAGTATAACAAATATAATAGAAAGTCGGAATGTAAAATGCAGAATGCAGAATGTAGATTTGTTTTTATTTCTACATTGAGTATTCTATATTTTAAAATTTAAGAAGTTCTTCATACAAACGCTGAATTGGCAGCCCCATCACATTATAAAATGATCCACTGATCTTTTCAATTCCGATATAACCGATCCATTCCTGAATCCCATAAGCACCGGCTTTATCGTAAGGTTTATAATGTTCAATATAATGATGAATTTCCTCCTCGCTTAAGTGTTTAAAATAAACTTCAGTGCTAGCGTAAAAGCTATTTTTTTTTGTTTTCGATCGTAAACAAACGCCCGAAATAACCTCATGCTTTTTACCCGAAAGACGAGTAATGATTTTAAATGCATCCTCATAATTAGCAGGCTTTGTCAATACTTCATCATCCAAACAAACAATGGTATCAGCTGCTATAAGAATAGCATCATCTCCAATTTCAGCTTCTGTAAAAACACCTGCTTTTAATTCCGCTAAATAAAGAACGATATCTTTTCCTTTAAGATGATCAGGGTAAATTTCTTCGACCTCTTTGGTTTTGACTTCTACATTCAATCCCAGATCTTTTAGTAGAAATTGCCTTCGAGGGGAACCCGAAGCTAAAATAATTTTGCGTTTCAATAATTGTTTTAGCATCCTAATAATGAAGTTGAATTAATTGTATCGATAAAATTCCTGCAAGCATAATAATTTTGCTTATCAAACTCATCATATGAAAATCCTCTTTCATTTTCGCTTTTATGAGATGAATAAAAAGATAGACAAACAAAGGCTGAAGGACAATCATAAAATACCAAAATAAATAATCCAGATTGTTATTCCACAAAATAAATTGAGCAAAAGCCATCAAAGCAATTGCTAATAAAATTAAAACGCCTATGAGTATTTTGCTATTTTGAATACCCAGAATAATGGGCAAGGTTTTGCATTTTTCGGACTCATCTCCTTTTACATCTTCAATATCCTTTATTATTTCACGAATCAAAGAAACAAGAAAAGCAAAGGCAACATAGGCTAGTATATAGATATTCACATAGTGGATCGCTTCACGAATTTCGACAAACATATGCGAATCTAAACGCAAAGCGAAAAACTCAAATAGCCATACCAAAAATAAGGTCAGTGCCGATAAAATTGCTACCACAAAATTTCCAATAAAGGGTGAACGTTTGTATTTCTGAGAATAAGAAAACAATAAAAAAGCGGTGAGCAAGAATAGCAATGAGAATTGATACTGTCCAATTTTTATTGATAAATATGTCCCGATCAGAACGCCTAAAAGATTCAATACAAAATAAACTAAACGAGCCTTTTCAATGGATATTTGTTTGCCAAGAATTACTTTTTTAGGTTTATTAATTTTATCAATTTCCAAATCAAAATAATCGTTGATGATATAGCCTGCAGCTGCAATAAACACACAAGCCAAAACCAACAAAGCAAAATCAAATTCGGTATAAGAAAGACTACCGTAGTAAAAATGCAGAATAGGTTTTATCAGAAAAAAACGAAGCAAATACATCGTTCCGACAACAATGAGTAAATTGGGAATCCGAATAAGTTTAAGAATTGCTTTTAGCATGATCATCGATTTTATTTACCACTGAAAAGCATCTCCATTTAGCCACTTTCCTTGTACTTTTAAAACCTGTTCAATGACATCACGAACGCAGCCTTCTCCTCCCTTTTGGTGAGAAATATAATGCGAAATTTCTTTAATTTCTTCAGCAGCATCTGATGGACAAGTAGCCACACCCACTTCTTTCATGATCTCAAAATCGGGAATGTCATCGCCCATATACAAAACATTTTCATCTTTCAATCCGTGCTTTTCAAGGTATTCTCTATAAACTTTGATCTTATTTTCAACACCCAGATAAACATCTTTAATATTCAATAATTTAAAGCGATTGCTCATCGATTCAGATCGCCCACCTGAAATAATCAGAATATGATAACCTTTTTTATTTGCCAATTGAAGGGCGTAACCATCTTTCACATTAGCCGTTCGCAATGGCTCTCCGGTTTTCATCAAAAAAACGGTGCCATTGGTAAACACGCCATCATAATCAAAAACGAAGGTGTTAATTTTGCTCAATAGTTCTTTGTAATTTTTCATTCTAATGATGTTTTCTTTGTATTTGTTCGCTAATGAGTTTATAAATTTTTTGGTATTCCGGATATTTATCTAATATGTCAAGATGCTCTTCAATGATTTTTTGGTCATTTCTTTTTGCCGGACCTGTTTGTGCTTCGTGGGGTGCATGATTTTTTAATTTTTCGGCCGTCTCTTCTATCAAGGGTTTCAATAGTTCAAATGATAAATCATTTTTTGCAAGAATGTCTTCTGCAACAGCATACATATAATTCGTAAAATTACTGGCAAAAACAGCACTCACATGCAATACTCTTCTTTGTTCTGTATTTATCTGATGAACACTTTTAGATATAGTGGCAGCCAAGCCCTGGAGCAAATCAAGATTCTCATCTGAATTGGCCTGAATAAAAATTGGAATATTTTTAAAAGAAATGCTCAAGTCCG
>JBFFMB010000337.1:0-2959 GCA_041554455.1 Bacteroidales bacterium | reverse complement strand
TGGCTTTAATACCGCTTTTATTGTAAGTTATGCGAATTATCATAATATGACTGATAATCCAGAAAATGTTGACATGAGAAGTCTACAGCATCATGGCTCTTATATTATGGATCTTTTGAAGCATTTTGGGGAGCTTGACTTAACAAATACAAAAGCAGATGATCTGGTTTACTTTAATTGGATTGGGTACTCTATGATATGGTATCCTCAAAGTTGGAATTGGTTTTTAATTATCATTGTTAGTTTGCTATTTGTCGTACTTATTCTTTTAGGGTTTCAGCGAAAAGAAATAAATGCTTGGAAGATTGTGTTAGGCTTTCTGATTTTTGTTGTCGCTCTCGGTTTGAGCCTCGGTGCAGTATATCTTCTACAAAAGGGAGTTCGCTCTTTATACCCTTGGTATGAAAACTTTTACGATGCTAATTTTTATAATGTAACTTATTATTTTATTGCTTTTGCAGCTTTATGTTTAAGTATTTTTTCAGCCATTTATGCTTTGCTTTATAAAAAGCTGAAAATGATAAATCTTTGGATAGGAATATTGTTTTTTAATTTAATATTGACATTTATTATTCAGATATATATCCCTACAGGAACTTTCTTAACGCTTGTTCCCTTATTCCTACTTCAAATAGCTTTCATACTGAAATTTGTTTTCAATGTTACGATTGAGAAAAAAAGATATTTAATCCTCATTGCTTTATTGAGCTTTCCTGTAATTACTTTATTCATGCCTTTTGTGAAGATATTGTATATCACCTTTGGATTGGAAATGGCTATTGGTGGTAGTTTAGTATGGATATTGTTATTGTCGTATCTACTCCCTGTTTTTGAAGTTGTATTTTCAATTAAAAGATGGATGTTAGCCATTGCTGCATTTGTGCTTATTATCAGCAGCTTATTATTGGCTCATCTAACATCTGATTATACTGAAGAAAGACCACTGCAGAGTGATATTATGTATTGTCAGAATGCAGAAACCAAGGAAAGCCTATGGGTAACGTCAACACCTTATTTGGATCGTTGGAATAAACAATTTTTCACGGACGCAACAATGGAAGCATTAACTGAGATTTATCCTCATGCATCTCAAATAAGAATAAAGAGTCCAGCTCCTTATATGGAATTTCCTCCAGCTGAGATGAAAATAATTTCTGATACGATTATTGATAGCTTGCGAATACTAAAAATCAATATTTGCTCAAATCGTGGTGCTGAAAACGCTCATTTCTTTATTCATAATGATGCCAAAATACAACATTTAAAAATTAATGGCTTCGAATTAAAAGATCCTGATTTTTATTCAACGTTTTATGGGGGCTATCATTTGATGAATTATTATGGAATGTATGAAGAGGGCATTGAATTGGAGCTAAGATGCAATGCTAATTCACATTTTAAATTAATTATGGTAGAGAAAAAACTCGGGCTACCTGAGTTTGATCAATATGAAGAAATGCCAAATTATATTGTCCCTCAGGCAGGGTATTCTAGTAATATGAGCATCATACGTTATGACTGGGATTTTTAGTTTCTGAAAATCGGTGTTCTTAACTTAATTTTTGCTGATGAAAAAGTTTCTTATTCCTCTTTTTGTCATTTTATTATGCGCAAATGGAGCCTTTGCTCAATACCAAAAAGTTAATAGCAATGATCTTGATATTCATTATAGAATATTTGGAGAAGGCAGCCCATTATTAATATTGGGAGGAGGACCTGGAGATAATTCGGATCGATATCTCAGTTTGTGTGAATTATTGTCCCCCGATTTCCAATGCATTTTAGTGGATCAAAGAGGAAGTGGAAAATCAATTCCGACTGTTTATGATAGCACAACTATTTCGGTAGCCCTCACTCTTTCAGATTTTGAAACATTGAGAAAAACCCTCGAGTTTAAAGAATGGGCTGTGCTTGGGTTTTCTTACGGAGGCCTTTTAGCTTCTTTATATGCTGATGCTTTTCCTCAGTCTATCTCCCAATTGATTTTATTGGAATCAGGTGGTATAAACACTGATTTCTTTGGATATTTTGGCGATAATATTACTTCCAGATTATGGGCAGAAGATCTTGAGCTAGTTAACTATTGGAGAGATTCAACTCGTATGGCTGATGATTTTCATCATGCTATTACCGAGCAAATAAAAGCCAAAATGCCCGGTTATTTTTTCAATCGAGAAATAGCTTTGAAATATAAAGAAGGGATGAAGGATTCGGATTTTAGTTTTGAGATGGGGCGTTGGATGTGGGGTGATATTATAGAAAATCATTCAGATCTTGCTGAAAAGGAAACACCCTTTAAAAATCCAGTTCTTATCCTTCACGGTCGGCAAGATCCTGTTGGAGAATCTGTCCCTCAATTCTTATCCCACTATTATAAAAATAGCACCCTTATATTTATTGAACGGGCAGGACATTACTCTTGGATAGAGCAAGCAGAAATAGTCCAACTATCGATTAAAGAGTTTTTAGATCATTAAATGGAAATGTTTATTTTTCAAAAACCTTCTCCATGAAAATCTCAGGAGTGAGGCATTTGTGAAATCCAAATTGCTCGTAAAGACCATGAGCATCTTTCGTTGCCAATCCCCAGCGTTGTAATCCTTGAAGTTTATCGTTCTTCAGGATGGCCTCAATGAGTTTTTTGCTATAAGCCCTTCCTCTGTATTCATCAATAATAAAAACATCCAAAATCCAAGCGAATACAGCATAATCTGTAACGACTCTTCCAAAACCAATTTGCTGATTATTAAAATACAATCCATAGCAAAGAGAATGTTCAATCGATTGCTTTACTATTTCTAAGGATCTGTTTTTAGCCCAATATGATTGGTTTACTAAAAAACTATGAATAAGCTGTATATCTAGTTTTGATTTATCCGTTGAAATGTGAAATCCGTGATCCATTTGTTAAATATCTATTGCATGATGGGCTAAAGAAAAATTGCTAAATTATTTAGGG
>JBFFMB010000336.1:0-2965 GCA_041554455.1 Bacteroidales bacterium | reverse complement strand
GGAGAGAACATTTCATTTCCATTTTCCATAACTGAGTTATTCAGCACTTTGGAAACCAATAAATCCAATCGATTCATTTCCTGTAATGACATATCCAAGTATTCTTGTACAACTGCTGGATCCTTTTTCATTTCAAAATCAAGCAAGGCTTCCAAGGCAACTTTTACAGTGGCAACGGGTGTTTTAAGCTCATGAGTAATATTGCTAATGAATTCGTTTTTGATATACAAAAGTTTTTTTTGCTTTTTAATATTTAAATAGGAAATACGAAAAGAGATGAGGGTGATCAGTAACAAAATTAAAGCAAAAAGGAATTGTGGAAAAATAGCTTTAAACAAAAAAGACTGATAATTTTCAATTTTCGCTAAAAATGATTTTTCAAAAACTCTGCTAAAAAGTACCATTTCATCCAGATTGGGGGTAACTTTATCTTTTCCTGAAATCCAATTCAGACTGAAGTCAAATTCATTTTCATGCAAATAATTTATAAAAGAATTTTTTAAAATTAAAGTATCTGCTCTTGATCTAAAAAAAGTAGCTCTACCCGACCTTCCATGTCCCATGCCTTCAATCCGCTTAACAAACAGACCGACCCCGTGATATAAATAAGATTGAGTTGTATCGATTGTAAGCTTGATTTGTGCATAAGAAGAGTCCGCACTTTTAAGTGTATCGAGATTGATCCTACCAATAACATTTACACTTTCAAGATGTCCATTTGCATTAATCGACTTGATAATAGCTTTTTCATTTTGCAGACCATCTTTATACGTTGAATCAGAACCATATCGTACAACAATAGAACTTCCACTACTATCATTTAAAATGGGATTTATTAAATGTTTTGACAGTAAAGAATCTATCATCATTCGTTCAGATGCCTCAAAACCCCTTCTTAATTCTCTATGTAGCGAGTGTTTCTCATCCTTATACTGCCCCATAAGCCAATAGATGACAAAAAGTGTGAGTAGCAACTGACTCAAAGCCATCAACAGTACAGCTAGATTATTTTTTAATATTTTCATATAGTGTATGATAAAAACAAAATTAGCTTAATTGATAAAAAAGTAAGCATAAATTAACCTTAATTAACCTTAATTAGGCTTTCCTTAACCTAAGAAATGCTTCACCAATTTACCTTTGGTTAATAATTTTTAGCGTTTTTTTACAAACCAATTTAAAGAATCTAATCAATAACAAACTTTATTAATCATGAAAAAAATTATTTTAACGTTTTTCGTTTTAAGTTTTGGGCTTTCACTTTTAGCTCAACAAGATAAAAATCAAGGTGAAGTAGCTTACTTAGAAACGATGAAACTAAGCATCCATTTTGAGGGCATGACCGAACAAATGAAAGAAAGAATGCCAAAAGAACGTAAATCAAAACAAATTCTGTATTTCAATGAAGAAGCCTCTAGTTATCAAGCTTCAAAAGAACAAGCAGATGAGCAAGTACCAGGTGGAAGAGGAATGCGAATCATGATGGGTGGTGGAAACGCCGATAATAAAGTTTATCTAAACTTTAAGGATAACTTAAAAATTGAACAAAAAGAGTTTATGACTCGTATCTTTTTAATTAAAGGAGAAATAGAAAATGGTAATTGGAAATTAACTGGCAATCAAAAAATGATATTGGATTATCCTTGTCAAGAAGCAACAAAAATGACTGAGAAGGATACGATCAGTGCCTGGTTTACACCAGCTATACCTGTATCAGCCGGTCCATCAAACTATGTAAATTTACCCGGTTTGGTTTTAGAAGTAAACATAAATAATGGTAAAAGAATGATCATTGCGCAAAAAATAGATTTCAAAGAAATTGATAAAAAATTAATCTCCAAACCTAAAAAAGGGAAAAAAGTGACCAAAGAAGAATATAAAAAAATAGTGGATGAGAAAATGAAAGAAATGGGAATGGAAAATGGAGAGGGAGGAACACGAACAGTTAGAGTCTACAGACATTAATTATTCATATCTCTACTAAATAATTGCCATCAACTTTCAAATAATAAAATACTGAAATGAAAAAACTATTTGTTTTAATCTGTTTGCTTAGCAGCAGTTATATATTCGCTCAACAATCCAATCTCAAAGGTGTTATTGTAAACGAAGAAGGAAACCCCTTAATATACGCCACAGCTGTATTATTAAACCCTACAGATTCTACCATGTCCTATTATGGAGTGAGTGACGAAAATGGTGAATTTATCATGAAAAATGTGAAGAAGGGAAGCTATATTTTACAAACAGGATTTATGGGATATCAATCCTATTTTAAAACTATTGATTACCCTTTAACACCCATTAATGATTTGGGAGTTATTGCCATGCTTCCTAAAACACAAACCCTGAATGAGGTTCAGGTTACAGGCAATCGCATTCCAATGCTAATAAAAAAAGATACCGTTGAATATATTTCCAGTGCTTTTAAAACTAAAACGGATGCCTCAGCCGAAGAGTTACTTAAAAAACTTCCTGGAGTTGAAATTGATCGTGCAGGAAACATCAAAGCTCAGGGCGAAGATGTAACCAGAGTACTTGTAGATGGAAAAGAATTTTTTAGCAGCGACCCAACTGTCGCCACCAAAAATCTTCCAGCTGATGCTATTGATAAAGTTCAGGTTTATAATAAAAAATCAGATGAAACAGAGCTCTCAGGCATTGAAGACGGCAGCTATTCGAAAACCATTAATATGATACTAAAAGATGGTAAGAAATCGGCCATGTTTGGAGATGTTACCGGAGGCTATGGTAGTGATGAGCGTTATCAGGCTGGGGCAAAATTATTTCGATTTACCAAAACAAATCAGTTTGCGGCCCTTGGTATGATTAATAACATCAATAAATCTGGCTTTTCTTTTCAGGATTATTTAGATTTTCAAGGAGGACTTCAAAGTTTGATGGCTGGTGGCGGAGGAAGTGCCCACATCGGTTTGGATGACGATAGTAATATGCCTGTTGATTT
>JBFFMB010000335.1:0-2969 GCA_041554455.1 Bacteroidales bacterium | reverse complement strand
TTCCTGGAACAAGATCTCCGTCTTTAATCATGGCTGAAAACAATACATTTTCAGCAGCTCTTCCTTGGTGAGTAGGAAGAAAATAGTCGAAGCCCAAAATGTCTTTAATGGCATCTTTCAGTTTATAATACGAAGAAGCTCCAGCATAACTTTCATCACCAAGCATCATAGCCGACCACTGTTTGTCGCTCATAGCACCGGTTCCTGAATCTGTCAATAAATCGACAAATACATATTCACTTTTTAAATTAAATAAATTGTATTTCGCTTCTTTTATCCAATTGAGTCGATCTTCTCTTGTACTTTTTTTGATCGATTCAACCATTTTAATTTTATATGATTCTGCAAATGGTAATTCCATAATATCTGTTTTTTTAATAAATGATTTGTAAAAAAATAAAGATTGGGTGATCGGAAGTACTAGAATCGAAAAGTATCTCGTTTCTTGATATTAAGGAAATTATGCTCTCGGCTTATGTTAACAAGTGTTATCATAATTAAAAAACGTTTTAGGCTACAAATATACAAATTTTTAAAGATTTGATTGAAACATCAACATAATTGTCATTTCATCTAGAATAACTCAAAATCCTAAGAAATAAGCTGGTTTTCTGTTAAAAAATTCACAATAAAAAGGCTTGCTATCCTATTAATTTTATACTTTTGCAAAAGAATTGAATGATAAGATTAATAACGACACTTAAATATTGGGAAAGAGATGATTAAACATTTATCTGAAATAGTTGATGCTGCAAAAAATAAAACAATACGAAAAATAGCTGTTGCTGCTGCTGCTGATCAACACGTATTAGAAGCCATACAAAACGCACGCAAGGAAGGAATCGTTGAACCGATTTTGATAGGAGACAAAAGAGCTATTGAAGCTATTGCTAAAAAAATTAAATTTGATCTGACTGGAATCCGTATTGTTGATATTGAAGATGCTAAAGATGCATCGGTTGAAGCTGTAAGCTTAATTCGTAATGGTGAAGCAGACATTTTAATGAAAGGATTGGTTAGCACTGGTATTTTATTAAAATGCGTTTTAGATAAAGAAGTTGGTTTACGTAAAGGAGCTACTTTGAGCCATGTTGCTGTTTTCGAAACCCCTTTCTATCATAAACTCTTGGGGGTTACTGATGCAGCAATGAATGTGTCTCCTGATCTGGAACAAAAAATTGCAATCATTATAAATGCTGTGGACGCATTCCATAAATTAGGAAATCCAAATCCAAAGGTTGCTATTGTTGGTTCGGTTGAAACCGTTAACCCAAAAATGGAAGCCACCATGCATGCTGCTACTATTTCGATGATGAATTATCGTAAACAAATCAAAGGTTGTATTATTGATGGGCCATTGGCCATTGATAATGCCGTATCAAAAAAAGCAGCTGAATTAAAAGATATTACCAGTGAAGTAGCCGGCGATGTAGATATTATTTTGGGTCCAGATATTGATGGCGCTAACATTTTATATAAAACATTGAACTTTTTGGGTGGTGCTACCGCAGCTGCAGTTATTATGGGAGCACAAGTGCCAATTGTGCTAACATCAAGAGCCGACTCCGAAAAAAGTAAATTTTTGTCGATCGCTTTAGCAGCAGCCATCG
The DNA here is from genome assembly GCA_041554455.1 of Bacteroidales bacterium. GTDB lineage: Bacteria > Bacteroidota > Bacteroidia > Bacteroidales. The sequence continues at coordinate 1,359 of JBFFMB010000335.1, read as the reverse complement.
GTTAATCAACTGTTTACATTGATTTAAAATAAAATGGAAGAAATACGAATTTTAGCAATAAATCCGGGATCAACTTCAACGAAGATTGCCGTTTATCATAACGAGAATCCAATTTTCGTAAAAAATATCAAGCACAGCATGGATGAGCTTGAGCAATATGAAAATATTGCTGATCAACTTCCTTTTCGGAAAAAATTAATTATTGACGAACTCAATGCTGCTGAAATCAGTGAAGAACATGTTAAAGCTATTGTTGGTCGTGGAGGATTGGTTAAACCTATTGAATCAGGAATCTATGAGGTAAATGACGCCATGAAGCGTGACTTACTGAATAGCCCGATGGGTGAACACGCTAGTAATCTTGGTGGTTTAATCGCTGATGAAATTGCAAAATCGCTTCCTGATGCCACTGCTTTTATTACCAATCCTGTTGTTGTTGACGAATTGGATGATTTAGCTCGGATTTCTGGACATCCAAATTTCAAAAGAGTTTCCATTTTTCACGCTTTAAATCAAAAAGCAGTAGCACGCGAACATGCCAAACACACTTTAAGCAAATATGAAGATCTCAATTTAATTGTTGTTCATCTTGGTGGAGGAATAACCGTTGGAGCACACAAAAGAGGTCGTGTCGTAGATGTTAATCAAGGGTTGGATGGTGAGGGTCCATTTTCACCTGAACGCTCAGGAACTTTACCTGTGGGCGCATTGGTTAAACTTTGTTTTAGCGGAGAGTATACCCAAAAAGAAATTAAAAAAATGATTACCGGCCAAGGTGGCTTAGTAGCTTATCTTGGAACCAATAATGCTTACGAAGTTGAGCAACGCATGAAAGGTGGAGATGAGTATGCAGGACTGATTTATTCAGCTATGGCTTATCAGGTTTCTAAGGAAATTGGTGCGATGACGGCTGTTCTTGAAGGCGATGTTGATGGAATTTTAATTACAGGTGGTATTGCTCACGATCGTTGGTTTGTTGAGCAAATCGTAAAACGTGTCGAGCGCTTCGGTCCTGTACATGTATATCCTGGTGAGGATGAAATGAAAGCATTGGCTATGAATGCACTTAGGGTTCTACGAGGAGAATTGACTCCTAAATTATATTCTTAAATTTTTAAATTATTTGGCAATCCACGCAGTTGGATTCATCAACGATTTTCCTTTCCAAATTTCGAAATGCAATTGGGTTTTAGGGGTGGCATCAGTATGAACCATTCCTATTTCTTGTTTGGGTTTAACATTGTCGCCTTGACGAACAGTTACATCACTAAGATTAGTGTAAACGGTAAAATACTCCCCATGCCGAATAATAACAGCTTTGTTATAACCTGGTATCGATCGGACGCTAATAATGACTCC
>JBFFMB010000334.1:0-2984 GCA_041554455.1 Bacteroidales bacterium | reverse complement strand
CGATGTATTTTTCTTGGCCTGGACAACCACTCCGTGGACTTTGCCTTCAAATACGGCATTGGCCGTTGGTAAAAAAGTAGATTACGTAAGAGTCAAAAGTTTTAACCCTTATACAAATCTGCCTATTACAGTTATTCTTGCGAAAGAATTAGTAGGTAAATATTTCCCTGAGAAAAATGCAGAATTAAAATTAGAGGAATTCGAAGCGGGTCAAAAAGCCATTCCTTTTAAAATCATTGATGAATTTAAAGGAACCGATTTAGCAGGCCTAGGTTACGAACAATTATTGCCTTATGCTCAACCCGAAGATGGGGATGCATTTAAAGTATTGATTGGTGATTTTGTGACTACCGAAGATGGAACGGGTATTGTTCACCTTGCTCCTAGTTTTGGTGCCGATGACTTTAGAGTGGCCAAAGAAAACGGAATTGGTTCATTAACCTTAGTGAATAAACAAGGAAAATTTACCGAAGAAATGGGTGAGTTTGCTGGTCGTTATGTGAAAAACGAATACGATGTGAATTACGATCCCAAAAGCAAGGAAAGTGTTGATATCGATATTATCGTTAAACTGAAAAACGAAAACCTCGCTTTTAAAACCGAAAAATACGAACACTCCTATCCACATTGTTGGAGAACCGATAAACCCATTTTATATTATCCGCTCGATTCATGGTTCATCAAAACCACGGCTTATAAAGATCGGATGATCGAATTGAATAAAACCATTCAATGGAAACCCGAATCAACCGGAACTGGTCGTTTTGGAAACTGGTTGGAGAACTTAGTGGATTGGAATCTTTCACGCTCTCGTTATTGGGGTGTTGGATTACCTATCTGGGTAACCGAAGATCGTAGTGAAGAAATTTGCCTTGGATCAGCCAAAGAATTAAAAGCTGAAATTGAAAAATCTATCGAGGCCGGATTTATGGACAATAACCCCATGGGTGATTTTGATCCAGAAAATATGTCGAAAGAAAATTATGAAACTTTTGATTTTCATCGTCCATATATTGATGATATTTTCTTGGTTTCAAAAAGTGGACAAAAAATGTTCCGCGAGCCCGATTTGATTGATGTTTGGTTTGATTCTGGAGCCATGCCGTATGCACAATTCCATTTTCCTTTCGATAATTTAGAAGAATTTGAAACCAGCTTCCCTGCCGATTTTATCGCCGAAGGGGTAGACCAAACACGTGGTTGGTTCTTTACCATGCACGCCATTGCAACGATGTTATTCGATTCGGTTTCGTATAAAACCTGCGTTTCTAACGGATTGGTTTTGGATAAAAGCGGAAACAAAATGTCGAAGCGTTTGAACAATGCAGTCGATCCTTTTGAAACTATTGAAAAATATGGACCAGATGCTTTACGTTGGTATATGATTACCAATGCACAGCCTTGGGATAATCTTAAATTTAATTTAGATGGTGTTGTTGAAGTTCAACGTAAATTCTTCGGCACACTTTATAATACCTATAATTTCTTCGCATTATATGCCAATATCGATGGCTTTAACTATAGCGAAGAAGAAATCCCAAATGAACAACGCCCTGAAATTGATCGTTGGGTTTTATCTGAATTAAATACGCTCATCAAAAAAGTGGATGAATCTTATAATGATTATGAACCCACTAGAGCAGGTCGCGCTATCCAAGAATTTGTGGATGAACATTTGAGTAATTGGTATGTTCGTTTGTCACGCCGCAGGTTCTGGAAAGGAAGTTATAGCGAAGATAAAATTTCGGCTTACCAAACCTTGTATCGCTGTTTAGAAACTATTGCACAATTGGCTTCTCCTATTGCTCCATTCTTTATGGATCGCTTATATAGCGATTTAAACAAAGTGAGTGGGCGTAATACAATGGAATCCATTCATTTGACTGATTTTAGGGTTGCCGATGTATCAATGATTGATAAAGATCTAGAAGAACGCATGCAATTGGCTCAGAAAATTTCTTCGATGGCTCTTTCTTTACGGAAGAAAACAAACAATCGTGTTCGTCAGCCATTAAATAAAATCATGATTCCTGTATTGGATAAAAAATTCATGACGCAAGTTCAAGCCATCGAATCATTAATTCTTTCAGAAATTAACGTTAAAGAAATTGAGTACCTGACGGATGATGCAGGCATTTTGGTAAAAAAAATCAAGCCAAACTTCAAAACATTAGGTCCCAAGTATGGCAAAATCATGAAGCAAATTGCGGCAGTCATCAACACCTTTGATCAGGATGCAATAAGCAAAATGGAAGCTGAAGGTCGCTGTATTCTTAACATTAACGAAGAGGATGTAGAAATTACTTTAGCCGATGTGGAAATTATTACGGACGATATCCCTGGTTGGGTCGTTGCCAATATGGATCACTTAACAGTTGCTTTAGACATCACCATTACAGATGAATTAAAGTCGGAAGGGATGGCGCGCGAAATTATTAACCGCATTCAAAATTATCGTAAAGACCAAAATTTTGAAGTCACAGACCGAATCAATTTAACCATTGAAAAAAATGCTGAAATTGAACAATCAATAATTGATAATAATTCATATATTTGTTCGGAGACTTTAGCAAATTCACTCATTTTAATAGACACCATCGAAGCTGAAGAGAAAATCGAAGTTGAATTGATTGATGATATTAAGGCCCAGTTGTTAATCACTAAAGCCAATTAAGTTTCTAAAGAATCTGAATAAGTAAATTTAAAATTTGACAGCCATGGAAAAAAATTTAAGTGAGAAAACTAGATACTCTGATGAGGAGTTAAAGGAATTTAGAGAACTCATCCTTGGTAAGTTAGAGAAGGCAAATAATGATTTGCAGTTACTCACAGAGGCTTATACAAACCATAATGACCATGGAACGAATGACACTTCACCTACCTTTAAAGTATTGGAAGAAGGTCATAATGTATTATCAAAAGAAGAGAATAGTAGATTAGCGTCAAGACAACAGAAGTTTATCAATAATCTTGAAAATGCACTT
>JBFFMB010000333.1:0-2991 GCA_041554455.1 Bacteroidales bacterium | reverse complement strand
TTTGTCTGAAACAGCAAGTAAGCTTAAAGATGAAGATATAAAGAATATTTCGGACGGCAACATTCTTATTAAAGATTCGGATGGAAATCTAATTGAGAAATTAGTCTATACTTCGGATGGATTGTATAAATCAATTAGCCACAAACCCCTTATTGGTGAAGAATATCAAATTGAAGTTTCCTCTCCCGATCATTTATCAGTTATTACAGCTTCAAGTTATGTCCCAAAATCTGTTGATTTTACAGTTGACACTTTATCAATCTATCGGGATCAATCCAGAAAGCTAGAACTTACTTTCACTATTAATGATGATGCAAATGTTGAAAATTTTTACATCATTCGAGTCAATCAAATTGACAAGTACGAAGGAGTAGATACATATAGCACTAACCATTGGTTATCATCGAATGATGTAAATATTGAAAAAATTCAAACCAATGAGTTTGAACAAGGATTTGATGGGAGCTTAATCTTCCTTAGAGATAATGTTTTTAATGGAAAAACCTATAAACTAAAGTGTGAAATATATGCACATAATTTATATCATTTAGACCCTAATTCAAAAATTTTATTACTAGTTAGTAATTGTACAGAAGATGCGTTTAATTACCTTTTATCAAGTGAGCAAGTTAAAGATTCATACAATGATCCTTTGCTTACACCAATGAATTTGTATTCAAATTTTTCGACAGATATTGGAATATTTGCTGGCTATTACGATAGTTATATTGAATTCAAAAAGGAAGAAGATTAATAATTAAGCAAAATAAGATAGGCAGTTTAAAAGGCTGCCTATTTATGTATTCTTCCGTTCATAAACCATGAACGAATACTCAAAATCATTTTGAGGATCATCATTCACATCTTCACGATAGATTTCAGTCCAATCACTAAAATCAACTTCAAAAAAAGTATCTGCCTCAAAATCTTTGTGTACTCTGGTCAGATAAAATTTATTGGCAAAAGGGAGGAATTGTTTATAAATGGAACCACCACCTATGATAAAACTTTCTTCGGTTTCGCTGCAATGCTCAATGGCTTCTTCGATTGAATAAACGGTTGTACAGCCCTCAAAGGTTTTGCCTATTTTATCGGTAATAACAATATTGCTTCGTTTTGGTAAGGGTCCGTTTGGGAGCGACTCAAGGGTTCTTTCCCCCATTATCACCTGATGTCCTCGGGTTTTATCTTTAAACCATTTAAAATCATTGGAGATATGCCATAATAGATCGTTATTTTTTCCGATGGCATGATTTTGTGCTATGGCAACGATGATAGAAATTTGTTTCATAAGGTGTACAATTGTTATTCTTTTTGTTTATTTTTTTCTAAAGTCTAGCGTCTAAAATCTAACGCCTTGTATCTTGAAACTAAACAGATATCGCCCCTTTAATCCCTGGATGACACTGATAATCCACCAATTCAAAATCCTCATATGTAAAATCAAAAATATTTTTGATTGTGGGATTCATCTTCATTTGTGGAAGCGGATAAAACGCACGACTCATTTGCAATTTAACCTGATCCATATGATTCATATAAATATGTGCATCTCCAAAAGTATGCACAAATTCACCAGCTTCCAGATCACAGACCTGAGCGACCATCATGGTAAATAATGCATAAGAAGCAATATTAAAAGGGACCCCTAAAAAGATATCTGCAGAACGTTGATACAATTGACAGCTCAATTTTCCATCGGCTACATAAAACTGAAACCATGCATGACAGGGAGGCAAAGCAGCCTTGCCATTGGCAACATTCTCAGCAAACGATTTTGTAGTGTCAGGCAATACACTTGGATTCCATGCAGCTATAATATGACGACGGCTATCTGGATTGGTCTTGATTTGCTCGATCAATTCACTTACTTGATCAATGCCTTCGCTATTCCAGTTCCGCCATTGATGGCCATAAACAGGACCTAGGTCGCCATTTTCATCGGCCCAATCATTCCATATATTAACCTTATTATCCTTTAAATATTTAATATTGGTATCGCCCTTTAGAAACCATAATAATTCATGAATGATGGATCGTAAATGCAATTTTTTGGTCGTCATCATCGGAAAACCTTCTGCCAAATCAAAACGCATTTGATACCCAAAAACGCTCATAGTTCCGGTGCCAGTACGATCGGATTTACGGGCTCCCTTATCTAAAACATGATTTAATAATTCATGGTACTGTTTCATAATTCAATTTAGAATTTAGAATGATGAATGTAGACTACCCAATTGCTATATAAAAACCCTTTTTACATTCAGAGTTCTACATTTTATATTCAGAATTTTATATTTGTTTAACCAAGTATCATCCCAATAATGGTCGCTGAAAGCAATGATGCCATTGCACCACCCAATAGAGCTCTAAAGCCAAGTTGAGACAACATGGTTCGCTTTCCTGGAGCTAAGGCTCCAATTCCACCCAATTGAATTCCTACTGAGCTAAAATTAGCAAACCCACACAAAATATAAGTGGCAATAATCACTGATTTCTCATGCGCAAATACACCAGCTGTCATTAAGTCCTTCAAACTTGTATACGCAATGAATTCATTTAAAATAACTTTTTCACCCAACAATTGTCCAACTAAAGTTATGTCAGCACTTGGCACCCCAATCATCCACATCAAGGGAGCCATGGTATATCCAAGTATGAATTGAAGACTAAACTCGTCATATCGACCTCCGGTGATTTGAGCAATGACTTCATTTAATGTCGTCCAATCACCAATTTTCAGAAAAACATAATTTATCATAGCGATAAAAGCTAAAAAGGCAAGTAACATCGCTCCAACATTCACAGCTCCGGCTGACATCACGCTCTACAAGGATGCAACCTGCTCTGTGGATGATTCGCCCGCAGGTGAGGCAGGCGACGTAACAGATGAAGCAGACAACTGCTCGACCGGTCTGAACGCCACTTACTCCGATGTTAAAGTCGACAACTGCGAAGGAACTTACACCATAACTCGTACCTGGTCGCTGG
>JBFFMB010000332.1:0-2992 GCA_041554455.1 Bacteroidales bacterium | reverse complement strand
TCTACAACAGGGGCAAAATTCATTTGAATACCCAGTCGTTTACATTGCCAGGCAATATCTTTTCCCATCTCATAAATCAAGCTATCGTTTTGAATAGCTCCTAAAGTTATTTGAAAAGGAAACTTAAATAAACTGTCTAATCGCATCCCAACTCCATACTCTCCGTCGATTGAAATAAGCAAAGGCGTTTTGCTTAAAGATTGCCACTTATTTGTTTGTACGGCTTGATTATGGGGGCTATTTTTAAAGAAACAGACCCCTCCAATATTATAATCTTTGATATATTTATCAATCTCTTTTAGATAATTTTCCCCAACATTATTTGCTCTAATGACTAAAAGTTGGCCGATCCTTTCCTCCATACTCAAACTCCTGTATACAGAATCCACCCACAGTTGTTCTGCCAATTTGCTTTGGGCATAATTTGCCGAAGTAATTAGTAGAAAAACTAAAATCAAAATACTGTTTATCACCCTTCTATCTCGCATAAAAGAGCCTATTTAGAAGATTTAAAAGTAGATAATATATTTTGGAATGACGAATATATAGTCTAAAATTACCAACAAAAATTTGTTTACATCCTAAACGGTTTTTTTTTCATTATTTCTTAACAAAAGAACAAAAGCTCCTAGTAAAATTATATTTTTGCAAAAAAAACAATATGCCGCAAATAGAAGAGTTGCAAAAAATTTCGACCCACGTTAGAAGGGATATCGTCCGTATGGTAAATGGTGCAAAATCAGGACATCCCGGTGGATCTCTTGGTTGTGCTGATTTATTTACAGCCCTTTATTTCAAAGTGTTAAAACACGACCCCAAAAATTTCACAATGGATGCTAATGGAGAAGATTTATTCTTTCTCTCGAACGGACATATTTCACCTGTATTATATAGTGCTTTGGCTCGTTCAGGGTATTTTGAGATAAGTGAGTTGGCAAGTTTTCGTAAGTTGCATACACGTCTTCAAGGACATCCTTCCGTGGCTGAAAAAACACCGGGTGTTCGCATAGCTTCAGGTTCGTTGGGGCAAGGTTTATCTGTTGGGATAGGTGCTGCAAAAGCAAAGAAATTGAATAATGATCCTAATTTCGTTTATGTGCTTATGGGCGATGGAGAATTGGAAGAAGGTCAAGTTTGGGAAGCGGCTATGTTTGCTGCTGCCAAAAAAGTAGACAATCTGATTGCTATTGTTGATAATAACGGTAAGCAAATTGATGGTCCGGTGGAAGATGTTTTATCCCTTGGAAATTTAAAAGCAAAATGGGAAGCTTTTGGTTGGAGAGTGCTAGAAATGGATGGTCATGATTTTGAATCAATTCTAACTACATTAAATGAAGCCAAAGAACTTTCAGGAAATAACCAACCTATTGTTATTCTGATGAAAACTGAAATGGGACAAGGCGTTGATTTTATGATGGGAACCCATAAATGGCATGGTAATTTTCCCAATGATGAGCAAACGGCAAATGCGCTTTCTCAATTAGAAGAAACTTTGGGTGATTATTAAATAGTGTTTGAGTGTTAAGGTGTTATAGTGTTAAGTTACTTATACCTAATATATGGCAAAGATAGAACGGTTTGAGGATCTAGAATGTTGGCAAGCAGCACGTTTGTTAACAAAACACGTTTATATCTTATGTAATACCGATTCACTAAAAACTGATTTTAATACTGTAAAACAAGTAAAGTCAGCTGCTCTGTCAACAATGAATAATATTGCTGAAGGCTTTGCGAGATACAATAAAAAAGATTTTATCCGTTTTCTGGATTATGCTCAAAGTTCTGCATCTGAAGTGAGAAGTATGACTTATGTTTTCGAAGATTTAAAATTGCTTACTGAAGCTGAAATAACAATTCTTCGAGATGAATGCGATAACGTTAAAAGGCTTACACTTGGCTTAATAAAATATATAGATAAGAAATAACCAAAACACTAGAACACATAAATACCATAACACTCTCTTAGTATGAAAGAATTTCAAATATATAATCACAAAGATACTCGCTCTGGTTTTGGAGAAGGTTTAGTTGAATTAGGTCGAAAAAATCCAAATGTTGTTGCATTATGTGCTGATTTAATTGGGTCACTGAAAATGGATGCTTTTGTAGCAGAATTTCCAGAACGCTTTATTCAGGTAGGCATAGCCGAAGCAAATATGATAGGGATTGCGGCCGGATTGACCATTGGTGGTAAAATACCTTTTACAGGAACTTTTGCTAATTTTTCGACGGGAAGAGTTTATGATCAGATTCGTCAGGCGGTGGCTTATTCTCAAAAAAATGTAAAGATTTGTGCTTCTCATGCCGGAATTACGCTTGGTGAAGATGGAGCGACTCACCAGATTTTAGAAGATATTGGTTTGATGAAAATGTTGCCGAATATGACAGTCATCAATCCATGTGATTTTAATCAAACGAAAGCCGCTACTCTGGCTATTGCTGAACATGAAGGACCGGTTTATTTACGTTTTGGCCGCCCGAAGGTACCCACATTTATAGCTCCTGATAAAGAATTTGAAATAGGAAAAGCCTTGTTATTGAACGAAGGTGCCGATGTTTCAATTTTTGCTACTGGACATTTAGTTTGGGAAGCCATTGAAGCCGGCAAAGCATTGGCAGAAAAAGGTATAGATGCAGAGATTATCAATATTCACACCATCAAACCTTTAGATGAAGAAGCTATTCTAAAATCTGTGACTAAAACAAAATGTGTAGTCAGTGCCGAAGAGCATATGCGCCATGGTGGATTGGGTGATAGTATTGCTCAACTCTTAGCTCAAAAACTTCCTACACCTATGGAAATGGTAGCTGTAAATGATCAGTTTGGTCAAAGCGGAACACCTGCCCAATTGATGGAAAAATACAACTTAAACGATAAAGCTATTATAGCTGCAGCACAAAAAGTAATTGCCAGAAAAAAATAAATTATCATTATTTATTCTGTAATCAATATAAGGATTTCCCTTTTTAGTAAGCACTGTGGCTTGTCGGA
>JBFFMB010000331.1:0-2993 GCA_041554455.1 Bacteroidales bacterium | reverse complement strand
TTTAATAATTTTGGATCATCTTCTACACTTGCTCCAATGTGTAACAAAAGTGTGGCATCACCACCATCATCAACAATTAATTGTGGACCTTTATCACCAGGAAAACTCAGTGCTTGTTTAGTACACCACCAATATTCATCCAAATTTTCACCTTTCCATGCAAAAACAGGAACACCTGATTTTGCAATAGCGGCAGCAGCATGATCTTGTGTTGAAAAAATATTGCAGCTAGCCCAACGAACATTTGCTCCAATTTCAACCAAAGTCTCGATTAAGACGGCTGTTTGTATGGTCATATGTAATGAGCCCATAACCCGAACCCCTTTCAATGGCTTTTCTTTTGAATATTTTCTACGGATTGCCATCAAGCCGGGCATTTCCTTTTCAGCGATTTCAATTTCTTTTCTTCCAAAATCAGCTAAACTGATGTCGGCCACTTTATAATCTGTTTTAGTCTCAATCATTATCTTTGAATTCAAGTTTTTTATTTTTTTCTGAAATGCAAATTTACAAATAATTCACAGATACTCAAAGCTACTTATTATTAGTCATTGAGCAGCTAAAATTTGTATTTTTGTTTTATGCCACTGATTAAAAAAAAGAACATTACTCCTACTATTTATCTTGCTGTTTGGGAAATCAGCGAAACGCTAGATGAACTTCTGGATGACTTTATAATTAATGAAAATGAGATAGAATCTTATAAGGCAATCACTAATGAAGGCCGGAAAAAACAGTGGTTGGTTAGCCGTAAACTTTTGTTTGAGTTGAGTAATAAGTCCGATTTATGGATTGCACATGATGATAATCGAAAACCTGTTTTGAATGATGAGCATTTATCAATTTCAATTTCACACACTCAAAATTATGTGGCTATTTTGTTAGGTGAAAATATTCACTTAGGAATTGATATTGAAAAACTGACTCCACGGATTCACAAAATACGACATAAATTCTGTTCCCAAGATGAGAATGAGTTTCTGAACAATGATGAGAATTTACTCCAAAGACTTTATGTCATTTGGTCAGCAAAAGAGGCTTTATTTAAAATGTATGGTAAAGGAAATCTTGATTTTCGAAAAAACCTACATATTCAACCATTTGAATTTAGTCCTCCCGGTACTTTAAAAACATTTATTCGCTGTCATACTTTGGATGCAGAAATCGATCTTTTTTATGATCTGATTGGAGATCATGTATTGGTTTATGGAATGAGTGATTTAAAATAGTTCTAAATAAATTTGATTTTATTTAGAAACTCATCTATATTTGTTCAGAATTCAAGCAATCCTTTCTTTTAAAGGTGTTTGATTTATAAAGAAGAGGGGAGAGATTAGGCTCTACGAACCTCTAGCAACCTTCCGAAGAAAAGGAAAAGGTGCTACAACCTAGCCCGATATTGGGATTGATAAATTAACACAGAATTAATGAAACAAAAATCTGATTACACTAAAAATCCTGCAGGCAATAATTTGTTATGCCTGTAAAAGACTAGAATACAATGACTAAACACAAAAACATATACATTGAAATTGGAAAAAGGGTATTGGTTCTCGACGGAGCTATGGGTACCATGATCCAAAACTATAAACTAGACGAAGCTGGATATAGAGGTGAACGATTTGCCGATTTTTCGCAAGATGTTAAAGGAAACAATGATCTTTTAAATATTTCTCAACCTGAAATTATTTTAGCAATTCACCAAGAATATCTGAAGGCAGGAGCCGATATTATTGAAACCAATACCTTTAATGCTAACCGAATTTCTATGGCAGATTATGGTATGGAGGAATTGGTTGAAGAACTCAATGTTCAAGCGGCTAAAATCGCTGTACAAGCGGCCAATGAATTTTCCATAATCACTCCAGAAAAACCGCGCTTTGTAGCAGGAGCCATGGGGCCAACAAATAAAACGACTTCTTTATCTCCTAAGGTTGAAGACCCTGCTTATCGAGCAGTTGACTTTGATGAGATGTATGATTGTTATTACGAACAAGCAGAAGCTTTGTTGAAGGGAGGAGTTGACTTGTTTTTAGTTGAAACCATTTTTGACACATTAAATGCTAAAGCAGCTATCATGGCGATTGAAGATGTGATGAAAGTTCAAAGCAAACGAATTCCTGTAATGATTTCAGGGACGATTACAGATGCTAGCGGGCGAACATTATCTGGACAAACTGTGGAAGCATTTCTTAACTCTGTTTCTCATATAGACCTTTTGAGCATTGGTCTTAATTGTTCATTGGGAGCTAAAGATTTACGTCCGTATCTGGAAGAATTATCTATAAAATCATCCAGCTTTATAAGTGCTTACCCAAATGCCGGTTTACCCAATCAGTTTGGTGAGTATGATGAGAGTCCAGCAGAAATGGCTCTGCAGATTAAAGACTTTACTGATCATCAATTTGTAAACATTATTGGTGGATGTTGTGGAACAACACCTGATCATATTCGTGAGCTGGTTAAAATCGCCGAGAAGGCAAGCCCACATAAGCTCAATCGTTCTACTCAAAAACTTCGTTTGAGCGGTTTAGAACCTTTAACCGTTTTTCAAGGGAGTAATTTTATCAATATTGGCGAACGTACCAATGTTAGTGGCTCTTTGAAATTTGCACGATTGATACGTGAGAAAAAATATGAAGAAGCACTCACAATAGCTAAAGATCAGGTGGATGGAGGCGCTCAAATAATTGATATTAATTTGGACGATGCCATGTTGGAAAGTGAAAAAGAAATGACCATTTTCTTGAACTTATTGGCTTCGGAACCTGATATTTCTCGTTTACCTTTCATGATAGATTCCTCAAAATGGAGCGTTATTGAAGCGGGCTTGAAATGTGTACAAGGAAAAGCTATTGTGAATTCAATTAGTTTGAAAGATGGAGAAGAAACGTTTTTAAAACGTGCCGAAAAAGTCAAGCTTTATGGAGCGGCAACTATTGTGATGGCCTTTGATGAAGAAGGTCAAGCAAGTTCTTATGAGCGCCGAATCG